>NZ_SISL01000269.1:0-8168 GCF_004307965.1 Verrucosispora sp. SN26_14.1
GCGCTGGGCAGCCCGGCCGGTGACCGCCTCGCGGCCTGGTTGCGCGACGGCGGACTGCCGCAGCCGGTGATGCGGCAGAGCACCCTGCGGCGCAAGCGCACGGGCCAGTACAACTTCGACCACCCGTACATGCCGCCGGAGCGGCTCCTGGTCGAGCTGAGCCCACCCGACGGCCACGCCGACCCCGACGGGCTGCTCACCCTGCACCCATCCTCGATCGGCGTGGAGCACACCGGCTGGGTGAACCTGTGGCCCTCGCTGCTGCCCGGCCACCGGGGCGTCGTCGCCGCCGCCGTCCTCCCCCTCGTCGCGAACACCGCCGACCTCGACCAACGCGACGGCACGGCGGTGCTGCCGCTGCTCGCCGAGACCACCGGCCCCGGCGGGATCGCCCTCGACCTGGCGATGGCGTACGGCCTCGGCGCCCGGCACGCCCCCGACCGCGTCGCCACCCTGGACGCCCTGCTCACACTCGCCGCCGCCGACCAGTTCGACGCGGTGGGCACCGGCTCGGCACTCGGCGCCCTGGCCACCGGCGCACGGGTCAAACTGTCGCGGGTCGTCGAGCCACTGCGCGACGCCGCCCAGGCCGGCGCACCGTCGACCGTATGGCGACTGCTGGCCGCCACGCTGCCCGCCCTGCTCACCCCACCCACCCCGCCACGCGGCACCATCGACATGCTCACCCTGGCCACCGAGACCGCCACCACCACCGGGGTACGCCTCGACGTGCCCGGCCTCGCCGAGGTGGCCGCCCGAAGTGGATCCAGCCGCCTGGTGACCGAGGCCCGCCGCCTGCACCGGGCGCTACAGAGCCGGTGAACGAACCGCCACCGACGACGGAGACCGCCCGGGCCTCACCCGGGCGGTCTCCCGCCGACACCTGGCGACAATTCTGGAAACGCCGACCGGACATGCCCTCCGAGCCGGTCGACCTGCACGAAGCGGCCGTGTCCGGCCTGTCGGCCCTGACCCTCGGGGCGGTCGTCGGTGTCGCCCTGGTGCTGCTGATCCCCTACCACCCGCCGACGCTGATCCTCATGGCCACGCTGTCGCCCGCTCTTCACCACCACGTGGCGGGGGTACGACATCGCCCTCTGCGCCAGGAGCGCGACACGATTCCCCTGATCGTGGCAGTGTGGCTGTTCGCACGTCGGCGTGTCGGCCAGCCACACTGCCACGATGAGCCGCGGACCGCTTCGTGGTGGCGGGCGCGGGGTAGCGTCGACTCGCATGGGGATCTTGGGGAGGGACGCGGGGGACGTCGAGCGGCTGGTGCGACCTGCGGAGACGGGCCGCTGGGTGGTACCCGTGCTGGTGCCGCTCGTGGTGGTCTTCGTCGCGTACGCGTGGATCGTTCCCGACGGACTGGGTGAGGCCACCCGGAGCGTCGGGGTGGCGGCGGTCTGGGGTCTGGCCCTGATCGGCACGCTGCTCGCGACGCTGCTGGTCCTCTTCGCGATCACCGCGGCACGGCGGGGCGCCACGGCGGCGCGGCAGGTCGCGCGTACACCCGGCACCTGGATCGCGGTCGCCGTGGTCGCCTACCTCGTGCTGCTCGCCGCCGTCTCCGGCCGGATGGCGCCGCTGCCGGTGTTCGACGCGCTCGATCGGCACTGGCAGGGCAAGGTGCTCGACCTGCTCTGGCTGGCCATCCTGTTCGGCATGTTGCACCGCTGGGCGCGGGCCGAGGCGGGCCTGCGCCTGAGGATCACGCCCGGCTCGGCCCGGCCGGCGCTGCTCACGATCGTCGTCGTCTTCGGGATCTTCGTCGGGCTCAGCGCGCTGGCGGTCGCGCTGGATCCGTCGGCCGCCACGACCGTGGACGCCGAGCGACTGGCCTTCAACGCCACGATTCCGAACCTGACCGAGGAGCTGATCTGGCGCGCCGCGATGCTCGCGGTGCTCGATCGGGCCTTCGGTACGCCCTGGGTCGTGCTCGGTGCGCCGGTCGGCTGGGGCATCGTGCTCACCAGCGTGGTGTTCGGCGCCGGGCACGGCATCCTCGTCGACCTCGACGGCGTCTGGGGGTTCAACGTCGCCGGTGGTCTCTTCGCGATCGTGATGGGGTTGGCGCTCGGGTGGATCTGGGCGCGGACCCGCAGCGTCTGGCCCGCGTTCCTGCTGCACTGCGCGCCGGAGCTGGGCGTCGACGTCGGGATGCTGGTCGCCGGGTAACCCGAGGTGGGCTCCCGGCGGCGTACCGACGGGAGCCCACCCGGCTCAGACGGCGTGGCGCTGGGCCCAGTCGAGGGCGTAGTCGGCGACCTGCTCCCAGCCGGGCTCCGCGCACGTCCAGTGGGAACGCTCGGGGAACTCGTGGAAGTCGGTGACGGTGCCGGACGCCTTGTAGTGGTGGGCGTTGGAGCGGTTCACCGAGGCCGGCATGATGTGGTCCTTGCCGCCGGCGATGAACAGCAGCGGGGCCCGCCCCTCGTTGCGGAAGTCGACCCAGGTCTCCTGCTTGCCGGGGGTGAAGTTGGCGAGCAGCCCGTACGACCAGACCCAGCTTCCCGGCGCGGCGATCGCGTAGCGGTCGTAGGCGGCGCGGGCCTCCTCCTCGGGCAACGTGTTCGTGAACGCGTAATGGAACTGTTCCGGGGTGAAACCGGCCGCACGGTGGCGCTTGGCCGGGTTGTTGAGGATCGGGAAGAGGGACTTGATCTGCGAGGGCGGGTTCACCCGGATACCCTCGGGCGGCGCGGAGTTGATCACGACACCGGCCGCGCCGTGTCCCCGGTCGAGCAGGAGCTGGGTCAGGGTGCCGCCGAAGGAGTGACCCATGATGATCGGCTTCTCCGGCAGCGCGGCGATGACCTTCTCCAGGTGCGCGACGGTCTCCGGCACGGTCACCGTGGCGATCGGCGTCGGGTCGGCCCGCAGCGCCTCCACCTCCACCTCGAAGCCCGGGTACGTCGGCGTCAGCACCGTGTGCCCCTGCGCCTCGAAGTACGGCACCCAGTGTTCCCAGCTGCGCGAGGTGACCCAGAGACCGTGCACCAGGACGATCGTGCTCATGCGTCGTACTCCTTCAGGAAGGCCAGCAAATCCTGGCCGAGCTGCTCCTTGTGAGTGTCGGTGATGCCATGCGGCGCCGACGGGTAAACGATCAGCCTGGCGTCCTTGATCAGGGCGGCGGACGCCTTGCCGCCGACGTCGAAGGGCACGACCTGGTCGTCGTCGCCGTGGACGACGAGCGTCGGCACGTCGAACCGGGCGAGGTCGCCACGGAAGTCGGTGGCCGAGAAGGCCGCGATGCACTCGTACGCGTTGCGGTGTCCGGACTGCATGCCCTGCCGCCAGAACGCGTCCCGGATGCCGACGGAGACCGCCGCTCCCGGCCGGTTGTTGCCGAAGAACGGACCGTCGGCGAGATCCCGGTAGAGCTGCGACCGGTCCGCCAGCGACCCGGCCCGCAGACCATCGAAGACCTCCCCGGGTACGCCGTCCGGGTTGTCGTCGGTGCGCAGCATGAGCGGAGGTACGGCGGAGACCAGCACCGCCTGCGCCACCCGGGAGGTGCCGTGCCGGCCGATGTACCGGGTCACCTCTCCCCCGCCGGTGGAGAACCCGACGACCGTCACGTCACGCAGGTCGAGCGCGTCGACCAGGGTGGCCAGGTCGTCGGCGTACGTGTCCATCTCGTTGCCGTGCCAGGTCTGGGTGGAGCGCCCGTGCCCGCGCCGGTCGTGCGCCACGATCCGGTAGCCGTGCGAGGCGAGGAACAGCGCCTGTGCCTCCCAACTGTCGGAGTTCAGCGGCCAGCCGTGGCTGAGCACGACCGGCCGTCCCGTACCCCAGTCCTTGTAGAAGATCTCCGCGCCGTCCGCGGTCGTGACGAAGGGCATCCTGCCGTCCTTTCGCTGCCTGGGGGAGAAATGTCGCACCGATCGCGCGGGCCGGGTTTCGTGTCGACGCACGGTTCTTGCGCCTGACGGCACACCGTTCAGCGCGAGCGGGCCGGTTCCGGGGTACGGGTGGTCGGCCTCGTCGCGGCCAGTTGTCGCGGGGTCAGCCCGAAGGCCGCCCGGAAACGGTGCGAGAAGAAGCTCGGGCTGGAGAAGCCCCACGCGCGGGCCAGCGCCGCGATGGAGGTGTACCGCCGGTGCGAGGCGGTCAACTCGGCGCGGGCACCCTGGAGGCGTTGCTCGATGATCGACTGCTCCAGGCTCTGGCCCATCTCCTCGTACAGCTTGTAGAGGGCACGCAGCGAGATGGCGTTTGCGGCGGCGACGCGGGCCGGGGTCAGGTCGGGCTCGCGCAGGTGCGCGCGGACGTAGGCCTGGATCCGCGCGGACATCGAGGACTCGACGGTGTCGCGCAGCAGGCGACCGCTGCCGGCGGCGGAGACCACCAGCGCCCGCATCAGCTCGACCGACGCGGCACCGAGTTCGGCGGCGGCAGCGGAGGCGGCGAGCGGGTCGGCCTGCGTGGTCATCCGGGTGACGTGATCCCGCACCAGGTCGTACATCGGGCTGCCCGGCAGCGTCCGCGCCGCCTCGTGGATCAGGTCGCGGGGTACGCCGAGCCGGTCCACGTCGACGTGCAGCGCGTACGAGGCGCCGCCGCCCTCCCAGCCGTAGACGTACGGCAGCGACAGGTCGACGAGCATCAGGTCACGCGGCCCGAACCGGCGGTCCTCGCGCGCCCAGCTCAGGTGGTTGTCGGTGCGCAGCGGCACCGCCAGCACGATCGAGGTCTCGGTCTCCGCGCGGCACATCCGGGGGGTACGCCGCAGCGTGGTGCCGGACGCCTCGATGTTGAAGACCTTCGCGGGCCCGAAGTCGAAGACGGTCATCCGGGCGTGGATCGCGGCCGGGTCCTCGAACGACGCCATGCTCGACGAGCAGTTGGCGCTGACCGTGGCCTGGAACGCCTCGGCGCGCTCGCCGGCCGGCAGGTCCCCGGTGTCCAGCACGAGCATGCTCCCTCCCTCCGTCGGATCGAAACCTAACGCTGGCCCGACGGGGCGGGGAGGGCTGTGAGTGCACGGGCTCGACCGACAGTGCACGGATGCGGGGGCGGCCCGTCGCCGTGCGACGAACCGCCCCCCGCAGGACCGGTCGCTGGGTCAGCCGACCGAGGCGGGAAACCGTTCCCAGACCCGGTGGTCGGCCATCAGCCGGTGCACTCCGGTGAAGACGTCCTCGCCGGAGTCGCCGGTCACGACGCCGGGCGTACCGGCGACGCCCGCCTGCTCCAGCACGGAGACACCGGAGCCCCAGGCGCCGATCGCCTTGGCGTGCCGCCAGCACTCCTCCACCATCAGCAGCACCCGGGGGTCCACCGGACCTGCGGAGGCCGCACCGGCCTTGGCGTCGCGGGCCGGCGGCGCGTCCGGTGCCGGGGCGGGTGCGCTGGCGATCAGCAGCGCGTCGAGTTCCACCGACCGGCCGGTGGCGAAGCTGCGCTGCGCCGGCAGGTCACCGATCAGGCCACCATGCGGGGCGATCAGCAGCGGCACCATGTCGGCGGCGAAGACCGCCCGCCGGACGTCACTGACCGTGTCCAGGTCGACCTCCGGGTCCACGACGATGCCCACCATCCGTCCGTCGGCCGGCCACTGCCGACCCACCTGGGACAGGGCGGGGCTGGGCGTGATGTCGGCGAGCGGCACGGTCGGTTCCGGGGCGGGTAGCCCGAGACCGGTGGCGACCTGGGCGCAGAGCACCGGGTCGATGTTGGCCAGGCACTGGAGCTGCCGTTCCTTGATCTCCTGGTGGTAACACTTGCCCAGCTCGAAGGTGTAGGCCCGGATGATGTGCTCCCGCTCCACCGGCGACATGCTCAGCCAGAAGAGTCGCACCTGGCTGTAGTGGTCGTCGAAGGAGACCGGGTTGGCCCGGATCTTCGGCGCCTCGGCCACCCGCACCGGCACGTCCAGGAAGGCGTTCTCGGCGACGCCGGCCGGGAACGGGTTGCCGCCGTCGAGCGAGTTCGGCCGGTACGGCGCCACCCCGGCGTGCACGGCGTGCTGGTGGAAGCCGTCGCGCAGCATGTCGTTGACGGCCGCGTGCGGCCGGTTGATCGGGATCTGCGCGAAGTTCGGCCCGCCCAGGCGGGTGAGCTGGGTGTCGACGTACGAGAAGAGGCGGCCCTGCAACAGCGGATCGTTGGTGACGTCGATGCCGGGCGGCAGGTGGCCGACGTGGAAGGCGACCTGCTCGGTCTCGGCGAAGAAGTTCGTCGGCGTACGGTTCAGCGTCAGGCTGCCGACCAGCTGCACCGGGGCGAGTTCCTCCGGCACGATCTTCGTCGGGTCGAGCAGGTCGATGCCGGCGAACGTCTCCTCCGGGGTGTCCGGGAAGACCTGGAGACCGAGTTCCCACTCCGGGAAGGCACCCGCCTCGATGGCGTCGTACAGGTCGCGCCGGTGGAAGTCCGGGTCCATGCCGGCGAGCATCTGGGCCTCCTCCCACACCAGGGAGTGCACGCCCAGCTTCGGCTTCCAGTGGAACTTGGCCAGCACCGTCTCCCCCGCCTCGTTGACCAGGCGGAAGGTGTGTACGCCGAAGCCCTCCATGGTCCGGTACGAGCGCGGGATGCCCCGGTCGGACATGTTCCAGATGGTGTGGTGCTGCGCCTCGGTGTGCAGCGAGACGAAGTCCCAGAACGTGTCGTGCGCGCTCTGCGCCTGCGGGATCTCGCGGTCCGGGTGCGGCTTGCCGGCGTGGATGATGTCCGGGAACTTGATCGCGTCCTGGATGAAGAAGACCGGCATGTTGTTGGCGACCAGGTCGAACGTGCCCTCGTCGGTGTAGAACTTCGTCGCGAAGCCCCGGGTGTCGCGCACCGTGTCCGCCGAGCCGCGTGACCCGAGGACGGTGGAGAACCTGACGAACACGTCGGTCGTGCGTCCCTTGCGGAGGAACCCCGCCCGGGTGACGGCCTCGGCCGCACCGTACGCGGTGAACACGCCGTGCGCTCCGGCGCCCCGGGCGTGCACGACCCGCTCGGGGATGCGCTCGTGGTCGAAATGCGTGATCTTCTCGCGGAGGTGGTGGTCCTGGAGCAGCACCGGTCCTCGGGGACCGGCCTTGAGCGAGTGGTCCGTGTCGCGCAGCCGTGCCCCCTGCGCGGTGGTCAGGTAGGCGCCCTGCTGACCGTTGGCGGTGGCCGGAGCGCCGGTGCGCGCGCCGGTCGGCGTACGGGTCTGCGGGCTCCCCTGCTCCGGTTTGGGGGGCAGCGGATCCTGCGGTGTGGTCGGCTCCGACACGGTCGGTGGCGCGCTGCCCGGTTTGCCGGGCACTTCCGGCGTGAGGGCGTCGGTGACCTTCTCCGCGGCGGACTCCACCGCGTCCTTGACCACCTTCGCGGGGTTACGGGCATCCATATCGGCAAGTACCTCCTGGAACACAAGTACCGGATGCCACCGCGATACCCTGGCCGGAGTCGGCAAAACAGGGCGAACCGTATGAGTCTGGTGAGGCCCGTTCCTCGGTTCCCGGCTAGGCCCGGCGCGCGTGCACGCGTTCGATGGCGCCGTAGCTGAGGCGTTCGGTGGCGAGCACCTCGACGTCGAGCCGCCGCAGGGTGTGCAGTGGGCGACGGGTGTAGTGCTCGCCCTGCAACGGCACGCTCACCAGGTCGACCACGTGCTGCGCGACGCGCAGCAGCGGGTGGGAGGCGACGATGTGGTCGGCGAGCAGCAGGCTGCCGCCGGGGCGCAGCACCCGCAGCGCCTCGGTCAGCGCGGCCCGCTCGTCGGGGACGCAGCAGAGCGCGAAGGTGCAGACCACCGTGTCGAACCGCGCGTCGGCGAAGGGCAGGGCGGTGGCGTCGGCGGCGGCCAGCGCGACGGTACGACCGAGGTCGGCGGCACGCCGCCCGGCCGCGTGGACCATCCGGGGGCTCCAGTCGACGCCGCTCAGTTGCACGTCGGCCGGATAGTGCGGCAGGTTGAGGCCGGTGCCGACGGCCACCTCCAGGGTCTGCCCGGTGGCCCGGCGGCACACCCATCGGCGGCTGGTCCCGAGCAGCCGACGTTCCGCCGAGGCGGTCCGCCGGTCGTACCCGCTGGCCCGGTCGTCCCAGTAGTCGATGAGCCGGTCGCGTCGTCGCACGTGCAGCCTCCGCTCTCCCGCTCGACCCCGCCGGGCCGCCGCCGCCCAGGCATCGCCCCATACCGATGGTGCCACCCACCCGCACCCCCCGACCGCCCCCCGACC
>NZ_SISL01000027.1:0-30702 GCF_004307965.1 Verrucosispora sp. SN26_14.1
TGTGTCTAAGAGACAGACGCGGAGGCCCGCCGGCGGCTGCGGCACGACGTGTACGCGGTGCTGGTGCGCGCCGGCGGCGAGCTGCTGGAGACGCTGGACGCCTTCTTCGCCGCAGGCGGCACGCTGGAGAGCGCGGCACGGGCGCTGTACGTGCACCCGAACACGGTGCGTTATCGCTTGCGGCGGATCTCCGACGTCACCGGTTTCAGCCCGTTGTCGCCCCGGGACGCCTTCGCGCTGCGGGTGGCGCTGACCGTCGGCCGACTGGACCCGGTGGTGCCGACCCCGACATTGGCCCCACCGACCGGTAAAAGATCACAGGTTGGCGATGACCAGCACCAATCTTTGTAGGATCTCTCCAAAGGTCCTAGTGCGGTTTGGTACCGGTCCGCACAGCGCAACCGGTGGGTATCCGGGAGAGTCATAGACGTGCTCGCCGTACTCTGCCCCGGCCAGGGTTCTCAGAAACCCGGCTTCCTGACTCCCTGGCTCGACCTGCCCGGCGCCGAGGCGCGGCTGCGTCACTGGTCCGCGCTGGCCGGCGTCGATCTGGTGCACCTGGGCACCGACGCCGACGCCGAGGAGATCCGGGACACCGCCCGTACCCAGCCGCTGCTGGTCGCCGCCGCCCTGCTCGCCGCCGAGCACCTGCCGTTGCAGGACGTGGCGCTGACCGCCGGGCACAGCGTCGGTGAACTCGGCGCGGCGGCGTTGGCCGGCGCGCTGCCGGCGGACGCCGCGATCTCCCTCGCCGGGGTACGCGGCCGGGAGATGGCCGCCGCGTGCGCGCTGGAGCCGACCGGCATGGCCGCGGTCCTCGGCGGCGACCCGGACGAGGTGCTCGCCGCGGTCGAGGGGCACGGGCTGCACGCCGCGAACCGCAACGGCGCCGGGCAGGTGGTCGCCGCCGGTGCGATCGACTGCCTGGAGAAGTTGGCCGCCGAGCCGCCGGCTCAGGCGCGGGTCATCCGGCTCCAGGTGGCGGGCGCCTTCCACACCCCGTACATGGCTCCCGCAGAGGCGGCGCTCGCCACGGTGGCGGCCGACGTCACCACCGGCGACCCGACGCGGATCCTGCTCTCCAACCTCGACGGCACCGCCGTCCGGGACGGCGCGGAGATGCTCCAGCGGCTGGTCCGCCAGGTCACCTCCCCGGTCCGCTGGGACCTGTGCATGGCCACCCTCGCCGACCTCGGGGTGACCGGTGTGATCGAGCTGCCGCCCGCAGGCACGCTCTCCGGCCTGGTCAAGCGCGAGCTCAAAGGCCCCGGCCTGCCGGAGATCGTGACCCTGAACACCCCGGACAAGCTGCCCGCCGCCCGCGACCTGATCGCCCGCGTCGCCGGAGGTCAGGCGTGAGCGCCGTCCACCTCAGTCCGTCCGAGTCTCGTGCCGAGATCGACCGTAGGAAGGGCTCGTCATGAGCGGCAGTCGCATCGTGTCCATGGGGCACTACCAGCCGTCCCGGGTGGTGACCAACGACGAGATCGCCCAGCTGGTGGAGACCAACGACGCGTGGATCCGGGACCGGGTCGGTATCGCCAGCCGGCGGATCGCCGGTGACGAGACGGTCGCCGACATGGCCGCCGCCGCCGCCGACAAGGCGCTGGCCAACTCCGGGCTGACCGCCGCCGACATCGACCTGGTCGTGGTGGCCACGTGCACCTCGATCGACCGCAGCCCGAACGTGGCCTGCCGGGTCGCGGCCAAGCTGGGCATCGACGCCCCGGGGGCGTTCGACCTCAACACCGCCTGCTCCGGATTCGCGTACGCGCTGGGCACCGTGGACCACGCGGTCCGCGCCGGTGCCAGCCGCAACGCCATCGTGATCGGCGCGGAGAAGCTGTCCGACTTCATGGACTGGAACGACCGCTCCACCTGCATCATCTTCGGTGACGGGGCGGGCGCCGCGGTGGTCAGCGCCACGCCCGAGGGCGAGCCGGCCGGTATCGGCCCGGTGGTCTGGGGCTCGGTGCCGGAGCGCGGCGACGCGGTACGCATCGAGGGCTGGCGCCCGTACATCGCGCAGGAGGGTCAGACGGTGTTCCGCTGGGCCACCACCGCCCTGGCGCCGCTGGCGTTGCAGGCGTGCGAGCGGGCCGGGGTCGACCCGTCGGAGCTGGCCGCGTTCGTCCCGCACCAGGCCAACACCCGGATCATCGACGGCATCGCGAAGCGGCTGAAGATCCCGCAGGCGATCGTCGCGAAGGACCTGATCGAGTCCGGCAACACCTCGGCGGCCAGCATCCCGCTGGCCCTGTCGAAGCTGGTGGAGCGCCGCGAGGTGCCCTCCGGCGCGCCGGTGCTGCTGTTCGGTTTCGGCGGTGGCCTGACCTATGCAGGTCAGGTCGTCCGCTGCCCCTGATACCTCCTCGGCGCGCAGGCGCAGAGGTGTGACGGACGGCGTCGCCGACCGTCGAGAAATCCCGATGAGAGGAATCCACCGCAATGACCCGTGACGAGATCACCGCCGGCCTCGCCGAGATCCTCGAAGAGGTTGCCGGGGTGAACCCGGACGACGTGGCCGAGGGGAAGTCCTTCACCGACGACCTGGACGTCGACTCGCTCTCCATGGTGGAGGTCGTGGTCGCGGCCGAGGAGAAGTTCGGCGTCAAGATCCCGGACAACGAGGTCCAGAACCTCAAGACCGTCGGGGACGCCGTGAGCTACATCGAGGCGCAGTCCTGATCATGAGTCGTCCTGACGTCGTCGTCACCGGGCTCGGCGCGACCACCCCGCTGGGCGGGGACGTCGCGTCGACCTGGGACGCCATGCTCGCCGGCCGCTCCGGGGTGAGTGCGCTCACCCAGGAGTGGGCCGGTCAGTTGCCGGTCCGGATCGCCGCCCAACTGGCGGTCGATCCCTCCACCGTCCTGGACCGGGTGAAGCTGCGCCGGCTGGACCGCTCCGAGGCGATCGCGTTGATCGCCGCCCACCAGGCCTGGGCCGACGCCGGCCTGGTCGACGCCGGAGCGGACCCGGAACGGATCGGGGTCAGCATCGGCTCCGGCATCGGTGGCGCGGTCACCCTGCTCAACCAGGACGACATCCTGGAGGCGTCCGGCCCCCGGCGGGTCTCCCCGCACACCGTGCCCATGCTGATGCCCAACGGTCCCGCCGCGTGGGTGGGTCTGGAACTCGGCGCCCAGGCCGGCGTGCACTCGGTGGCCAGCGCCTGCGCGACCGGCGCGGAGGCGATCGCGCTGGGTCTGGACATGATCCGGTCCGGTCGGGCCGACGTGGTGGTGGCCGGTGGCACCGAAGCGGTGATCCACGCGCTGCCGATCGCCGGTTTCGCCTCGATGCGGGCCATGTCGACCCGCAACGACGAGCCCGAGCGGGCCTCCCGGCCGTGGGACAAGGGCCGGGACGGCTTCGTCCTCGGCGAGGGTGCCGGCATCGTGGTGCTGGAGCGCGCCGAGCACGCCGCCGCCCGGGGCGCCCGGGTGTACGCGCGGCTTGCCGGCGCCGGTATCACCTCCGACGGCTACGACATCGTCCAGCCGCACCCGGAGGGCGCCGGCGCGATCCGGGCCATCGCGAAGGCGATCGCCGACGCGGACGTGGACCGGGCCGACATCAGCCACGTCAACGCGCACGCCACGTCCACCCCGGTGGGCGACATCGCCGAGATCAAGGCACTGCACGCGGCACTGGGTGACCACCCGGTGCTGACCGCCACCAAGTCGATGTCCGGGCACCTGCTCGGCGCGGCCGGCGCGTTGGAGTCGATCGCCACCATCCTGTCGATCCGCGACAGCGTGATCCCGCCGACGATCAACCTGGACGACCCGGACGACGGCCTCGACCTCGACGTGGCCGCCGGCAAGGCTCGCCACATGGACGTCCCCGCCGCGCTGAACAACTCGTTCGGTTTCGGCGGTCACAACGTGGCACTCGTCTTCACCCGGGCCTGAGCCGCCCCGGGCGGCGCAGGCCGCGACAGCACCGCCTCGGCCCCGCCGACGCACCACGCGTCGGCGGGGTCGAGGCGTCTTCCGACCCGGTCGGACCCGGCCGGTCGTCGCCGGTCAGCCGCAGGTGGTGGCGGGCAGTCCGGAGACCTTCACCGGGGACCGTCCGCGCGGCGCGGCCTTGCCGGCCAGGACGTCGGCGAGCGCCGCCATCGAGGCCCGGCTCGACGAGTACGTGGCCAGCAGCGTCGGCGAACTCGCCCCCGCAAGCACGTACGGGGTGTCCATGGCGACGGTGACGGCGGCACCGGAGCGCAGGTCACCGGCCCCGTCGCCGTACCCGACGAGGTGCACGACCGTGCCGCCGCTCGCCACCACCTGCACCCCGGCCGCGGTGAGCGCCTCGGTCAGCGCGGTGCGGGTGTGCGCCCGCCCGCCGGAGGAGGTGACGGTGACCGGGCCCTTCACCCCGCTGGTGTCGCACCGGCCCTTGAACACGGTCACCGCACCGGCGGCCAGGGCATCAGCGGCCTCGCGGTGCGCCGGGGCGCCCAGCGTGGACATCTCCGGCACCGGCTTGTCGGCCAGGGTGAACTTCATGGTCAGTACGCGGGTGGCCGCCTCCACCAGGCGGGCCCGGGGCAGCGAACCGTCCCGCAGCGCCGTCAGCAGCCCGTCGTACGCCTGACCGACGTGCGGCGGCATGAGGATCAGGTCGTTGCCGGCCTTGAGGGCGCGTACCGCCGCCTCACCCGGCCCCCAGCGGCGGGCCGGCGGCATGTTCATGCCGTCGGTGATGACCACGCCCTGGAACCCGAGTTCGCCGCGCAGCACGTCGGTGAGCAGTGTGCGGGAGAAGGTGGCGGCCACTCCCGGATCGACCTCCGCCACGTCGAGGTGGGCGGACATCACGGCCAGGGCGCCCGCCTCGATGCCGGCGGTGAACGGGGGCCACGCCTCGGCGGCGAGCTTCTTGCGTGACTGCGTGAGCACCGGCAGGTCCTCGTGCGAGTCGACGGCGCTGTGCCCGTGCCCGGGGAAGTGCTTGACGGTGGCCGCCACGCCGGAGGCCTGCAACCCCCGGACCGCACCGCCGACCTGTCCGGCGGCACGGCTCGGGTCCGCGCCGAACGACCGGGACCCGATCACCGTGCTCCGTTTCACCAGGACGTCGGCGACCGGCGCGAAGTCGAGGTTGATCCCCATGGCGGCCAGCTCGGTGCCGGCGGCCCGCCAGGCGGCCTCGGTCAACGCCGGATCGTCGGCCGCACCTGCGGCGAGCGCGCTGGGCAGCATGGTCACCCCGTCGGTGATCCGGGTGACCACGCCGTACTCCTGGTCGGTGCCGATCAGGAACGGTGCCGTGCCGGCGGGCAGCTTGCCGGCGGCCTCGCGCAGGCCGGTGGTGAGCTGGCGGACCTGCTTCGGGTTGTCGACGTTGGTGGTCGCCTGGTTGCTCTGGGTGGGATCGTCGGCGCTGAAGCCGACCAGGATCAGGCCACCGAGCCGGTACTTCTCGATCATCTCGGCCGGGGTGTCCACACCGCCGAGGTTGCGGTTGCCGGCGGCCGAGCCGGCCGAGACCTCGGCGGCCTGGTCACCGTAGGCGTACGGCATCAACACCTGCCCCACCAGGTCCTCGTCGGCGAGTTCGGCGACCAGCGCGGCGGCCCGGGTGGCCGGGCCGTCGGGCGGTGCGCTCGACGGCGGTGCCGGTTCGCTGGCCGGGGCCGACGACGGGGCGGCCCCCGGTCGCTGCCCGGCTCCCGAACAGCCGGTGGCGAGTAACGCGGTCACGGCGACGAACGCGGCGACGACGCGCCGAGGGGTAGTCGACACGCGGCCCATCCCACCAGCTCACCGCGTATCGGGGCAACTCGACCGTCAGCCAGTGGACGGACGTGCCGGTACGCCGCCGGAGGTGGCGGGCCTCGGGTCCGCTCGCTCAGCCGACGCGGGTGAGCAGGGTCACCGGCGCACCGTCCCCGGCGTAGCGGTACGGCTCCAACTCGGCGTCCCAGGCGGTGCCGAGCGCCTTGTCCAGCGCGTGCGCGAGCGCCTCCGGTCCCCGGGCGGCGGCCATCAGGCTGCGCAGCCGGTCCTCGCCGAGCTGGATGTCACCGGCGGCACCGACCGTGGCCCGGAACAGGCCGCGCCCCGGCACGTACATGAAACGTTCGCCGTCGGCACCCGGACTGGGTTCTTCGGTCACCTCGAAACGGATCATGGGCCACTGCCGGAGGGCAGCAGCCAGCTCGGCGCCCGTTCCCGGGCGACCGGACCACCCGCACTCGGCCCGGCGGACGCCGGGATCGACGGGTTGAGCCGTCCATTGCAGATTGACCGGCGCGGCAAGGACGCGCGCGATCGCCCACTCGACGTGTGAACACACGGCGAGCGGGGTCGAATGGACGTATACGACGCCACGCGTTGGCACGGTGACCTCCCGGAGAGCGAGGTGCGTCTTCCCCTACGACCTCGACCCGGACCGGGTGCGTTGCTGGAACACATGATGACTCCTGTGACGGATGGTGCGCCAGCGAATCGGGAAATCCGCCGGTCGGAATACCCGGACAGGTGACTGCGGTTCCACCTCGTGACGCCGCGACGACCAGCCGGAATCGTGGGTCGTGTACAGTTCCATCGGCGGCCTGTGCCGCGTACAGCCTCTGCGGGTCACCCGTTCGGTGCTCCCGCACCAGCCCCCGGACGTTTCCCGTCCTCCGTACGTCTTGCAAGGAGTACCTCCGTGGCGAGCAACACCTCTAAGACCGCGCGCGCGTCAGTCCGGGCCGGCCAGGCTGGCCAGGGTGGCGCACTCAGCGTGCTGGGCGAGTTCAAGTACCTCATCCCGCTCAACGGCGGCAAGCACGCCTACGTGCGGAACCTGACCAACGGCAAGACCGCGCACCTGCGCACCGACTCCGAGGCCTTCGTCGAGGAGATCCGGGTGCTGGCCGCCGCCGGGCACGCCACCAAGATCCGGGCGGAGATCAACGGCCTCAACGCCGCCCACCCGGGCGACGGCTGGGACGCCACCGAGAAGCGCCTGGTCGAGGCCGGCGTCTTCGAGGGCTGAGCCCCGCACCACACCTCGCACCACCACGAACGCCCGCCGGGCCCACCCGGCGGGCGTTCGCGCGTCTCCACCCCACCGCGCCCCCGCCCCGCGCGGAACAGGGACCGGCAGTGGAACCACAGGGCACGGGACGGGGCCGCAGGCGGGGCGGGGCAGGGGGCAGACGGGGCGACACCGGGTGAGACGGGGCGGTCCAGGAGTGTGGGCAGTCAAGGAGTGGCGGGCAGGAGGGAGACCTCGCCGGTGGTGAGGGTGTAGAGCGCCCCGGTCACCGCGATCCGGCCGGAGGCCACGGCCGGGGCCAGGAGCGGGTCGGCGCGCAGGGTCGTCACGGTGCGCCGGACGTGGCGGCGTACGGCCAGGGGCTGCACCTGCGGATCGTCCAGCCCCACCTCGGTCACGGCGGGCGCGATCCGGTCGATCAGGTGGGCCAGCGCCCCGGGCGGGCGGCGGCCGGTCCGCAGCGTGTCGACCGTCGCGGCCACCGCGCCGCAGCGTTCGTGGCCGAGCACCATCACCAGGGGTACGCCCAGCACGTCCACGACGTATTCGATCGAGCCGAGGACCGCGCGGTCGAGTACGTGGCCGCCGGTGCGGATGACGCAGATCGAGCCGAAGGTCTGGTCGAAGATCGCCTCCAGTGGTACCCGTGAGTCGATGCATCCGAGCAGGACGGCGTACGGCTGCTGGTCGCCGGAGGCGCTCGCGGCGGCGGGCCTGGGCATGGTCGGTGACCGGCCCTACTACGGGTCGTGGGACGAGTCCTGGGGGCGCGCCGCCGCACGCATGATCGTCGAGCAGCGGCCCGAGGTGGACGCGATCTTCTGCGGCAGCGACCAGATCGCCCGGGGCGTCCTGGACGCGTTGCGTGATCTCGGGCGGGACGTGCCGGGGGCGATCTCGGTGATCGGCTTCGACAACTGGGAGGCCATCTCCGCCGACTGCCGCCCCCGGCTGACCAGCGTCGACATGAACCTCCAACACCTCGGCGCGGTGGCCGGGCAGCGCCTCTTCGCGGCCATCGACGGTGCGGTGACGCACTCCGAGGAGTTCGCCAGCCGCCTGGTGATGCGCGAGTCGACGCTGCCCGTGCGCTGAGGCAGCCGGAGGTCCGGGGCTGAGGCGGCGGACGACCGTCCGGGCGCTGAGGTGGCCGCCGGTGGACGGTGGCCCGGGTGGCTACCGGGTGGTGAGCCCGAGGCTGATCGTCTTGGTCAGCGTGGCGTTGTCGTCGTCGCCGTCGAGCGACCAGATCATCGCCCCGCCGAGCCCGGCGGTCCGGATGTAGAGCATCTTCTGGAGCACCACCGCCGGGTCGTCGTACGTCCACAGGGTGGTGCCGTCGAACAGCCAGGCGTGCCCGGCGCGCAGGTCGCGTTGCACCGTGAATCCCTTGCCCGGCAACGTCTTGAGCTGCTTGTAGTCCTCGTAGCCGGCGGCGTGCGTGGCCGGTGCCGGGCCGGTGGCGGGGCGGAACAGGCCGGTGCCGCCGCCGGTGACGCCGGTCCAGCCCTGGCCGTAGTACGGGATGCCCAGCACCAGCTTGCCGCGTGGTGCGCCACGGGCGATCCAACCGTCGACCGCCACCTGTACGGAGAAGTCGGGGTCGTCCGGCGCGCCCCTGGGCACGCGCAACGCCGACTGCTGGTTGGTCACCGAGTCCCAGCTGCCGTGGAAGTCGTACCCCTGCACGGTCGCGAAGTCCAGGTACTTGAAGATCTTGCGGCCCTCGAATCCGGCGTCCATCGCGGCCGGGTTGGCCGGCAGGAAGGCGGTCAGTGGGTAATGCGTGCGGGTGGTCCGGCCGTACGCGTCGAGCTGCCGACGGAACTCGGCGAGCAGCTTGGTGAAGTTCTCCCGGTCCTGCGGGCGGACCACGTTGCCCGGCTCACCCGGCGAGCCAGGCCACTCCCAGTCCAGGTCGATGCCGTCGAAGACCCCGGCGGCCGAGCCCGGTCCGCCGCTGCCGCCGTCCAGGATCGGCAGGTCGCCCTTGAGGTAGAGGTCGATGCAGGAGGCGACGAACGCTCTCCGGGAGGCGTCGGTGCGGGCCGCGTTGGAGAAGTACGTCGACCAGCTCCAGCCGCCCAGCGAGATCATCACCTTGAGGTGCGGGTGCTTGGCCTTGAGCTTCGCCAACTGGCCGAAGTTGCCGTTGAGCGGCTCGCCCCAGGCGTCGGCGACCCCGTCGACGCTCTCCTGCGCCGGGACCGGGCGCTGGTAGTCGGCCCAGGCGTCGCCCTCACCCGGCCCACCGTCCACGAAGCAGCGACCGTCCTCGCTGACGTTGCCGAAGGCGTAGTTGATGTGGGTCAACCGACTCGCCGCCCCGGAGGTGTCCAGCTTCTGCACCGGGAACGCCCGGCCGTAGATGCCCCACTGGGTGAAGTAGCCGACCCGGTGGTAGCCGGTGCCGCGCTGCGGAGCCGCGTTCGCGGCGACCGGTGGTGCGGCGGTGACCAGCAGCGTGGTCAGCGCCACGAGGGCGGTGAGGCGGCGGGGACGGAACGGTCGCATCGGCACTCCCGGGAGGTCCACGGCGATCAGTAAAGACACTTGCCTGATTGACGAAGTTAAGCTGATCACCGTTTCCGGTCAAGGGTTGGTCCGGTTCCCGTCGCCGCGCTCACGCAGGTCCCGCTCGGCGGCGGCGACCACCACCGGATCGGCGCATCCGGCCGCGTAACCGGCGATCCGGCGGCGGATGTCCCGGCCGAGCAGCCAGGTGCCGATCCGGTCGGCGACCGGCCGCAGCAGCGCCGGACGGCAGCGGAAGTGGTATCGCCAGGTGGCGACCGAGTGGCCGGGCTCGGCGGCCGGCGCGAACCGCCAGCCGCCGGCGAACATCTCGAAGAACCACGGGCCACGCACCATCTTCATGCCAACGGTGGTCGGCGGTGCGTAGGAGACGTACTCACTGACCATCGAGAAGCCGTGCCGGGACCGGGTGAACGTGCGGACGCCCTTGTCCGGCCGGACGGCGCCGTCGACGAAGTGCTGACTGCGGACGAACGGGTCCCACCGCCGCCGGACCGGCATGGTGGTCTGCGAGATCGCGAACGCGAGATTCGGGGGTACGGGGACGACGGCCACCGCCTCAACCACGGGCATCGCCCCATTCTCCCCCGGTGCGACCGGTTCGGCCCGGGTAGCCGGGTGCCCGTCCGGCCCCGGGTGGATCGACTGGTCGTCCCTTGTATCGATGGTTCTCGAATGAAAAACTCTGCGTAGTCGCGTCCGGGGCCGGCGTGCGAACCGTCGTCAGGGCGTGCGGGAATGCCACCCGCGCAGGGCAGCCCGTTTCCAGGCACCGGCCGCCGTGCTGCGCCCGGTGCTCCCACCACCCCGGAGGAGACACCGCATGTCGAAGAAGTACGCCCTGGCGACGATCGCCGCCGCGACGCTGGCCCTGGTGGGCGCGGCCGGCGTGGCGAGCAGCGCGGGCGCCGCCACGTCCCCGCCCGTCCCGCTCACCACCTCGCAGTCGCCGACGCCGACGGTGACGGTGTGTCCGCCCGCGCTGCCGTTGGCCGGAATGGTGGCCGGCACCACCACCACGACCGTCACCATCCGTTACTCGCTGACGTTCCGCCCGCCGTGCGGGTACGACCTGCCCATCACGGTGCACCTCTTCGCCACCCGGGAGGACGCCGAGCAGTGGCACAACCCGGTGGCCTCGGCGGACACCGGGCTGGAGAGCTACGGCAACGTAGTGGTCGAGGGGCTCACCCCGGACACCGAGTACTGGTTCCGGTTCAGCGATGCGAAGGGCCGGCGGGACCCGTACATCCTCGGCGGGCCGGCGCGTACGCAGGAGGTGCCGGTGTGTGCCGCGACGGCGACGATCGGCAGCGGCTGGGGGAGTGGCTTCGTCGCCACGGTCACCGTGCGCAACACCGGGACCGAGGCGCTCGACGGCTGGCGGGTTTCCTGGACCTGGCCCGGTGACCAGCGGATCCAGTCGCTCTGGAACGGGACGGTGACCGAGGCGGGTAGCGAGGTGACCGTCCGCGACGCCGGCTGGAACGGCCGACTCGCCCCGGGCGGGTCGACGACGTTCGGCCTGCTCGCGTCGACCACCTCGGTGCCGGAGGGCTTCGCGCTCGCCTGTGGTCGCTGAGGCGGACGGCGTACCCCGGCCGCATGGAGGATTGTGAGTGCGTTACCGGGTGGTAACGATGTCGTGTCATGGACTCTGCCCTGACCCTGATCGGACTGCCCGTCGCCCTCGGCATCATCATGCTCGGTCTGGGTCTCGGCCTGACCGTCGCGGACTTCCGGCGGGTGGCCCAGCACCCGAAGGCCGCCGTCATCGCGCTGGCCTGCCAGGTGCTGCTGTTGCCGGCGCTCTGCTTCGGCCTGGTGCTCGCCTTCGACCTGCCGCCGGAACTGGCCGTCGGGATGATGCTGCTCGCAGCGTCGCCCGGCGGCACCACGGCCAACCTCTACAGCCACCTGTTCGGGGGACACGTGGCGCTGAACATCACCCTCACCGCGATCAACTCGGTGCTCGCCGTGCTCACCCTGCCGATCGTGGTCAACCTGTCGGCGGGCTACTTCCTGAGCGACGCGACGAGCATCGGCCTGCAGTTCGACAAGGTGGTGCAGGTGTTCGCCATCGTGCTCGTGCCGGTCGCGATCGGCATGCTGGTGCGGGCCCGGGTGCCGCGCGTCGCCGACCGGCTCGACCGGCCGGTCCGGATCATGTCCGTGGTGGTGCTCGTCGCGGTGATCCTCGGCGCGGTGCTCGGCGAGCGGGAGAACATCGCCGACTACTTCGTCGCGGTCGGTCTGGCGGTGCTGGCGTTCAACCTGCTCAGCCTCGCGATCGGCTACGGGGTGCCCCGTCTGGCCGGGATCGACCCGACCGCCGCGAAGGCGGCCGGTTTCGAGATCGGCATCCACAACAGCACCCTGGCCATCACGATCGCGCTCAGCCCGGCGCTGCTGAACAACACGCAGATGGCGATCCCGGCCGCCGTCTACGGCATTGTCATGTTCTTTACCGCAGCGGCTTTCGGATACCTGGTCAACCGCGTCGACGCGCGGCGCCGCAGCACCCGCGACGGTGCCACGACGACCTGAGAAAAGGGGCGCTGAGCAGTCAGGACACGACGATCACCGGTCGCCGTGCGGGCACCGTCCACGTGCGATGCCGCATCGACGGTCGGATCTGCCGTCGCGTTCCCTGCCTGTGCAACGATCGTTGAGCGTCATGCCGACCGCCCGGTCCCGCCGGCCTGCCTGTGCCTCGGTCACCGGCAGGGCTCGGCGGAACGGCGCCACACCTCGTACCCCTTGGAGAGCACGATGTCCTTCTCTCCGGCTCAGGTCTTCGCCGCGCTGAACGCGGTGCGGCCGCCCGACCAGCCGTCCCCGGTGCTCGGCACGGCCGTGGTGATCGGCGGCAGCGTCGCCGGTCTGCTGGCCGCCCGGGTGCTGTCCGACCACGCGGCGAGTGTGGTCGTGATCGACCGCGACGACCTGCACGTGCCCGGCGGACGGCCGGGCGTGCCACAGGGGACGCAGTTGCACGCGCTGCTGCCCGGCGGCTTCCTGCAACTGGAGCGTCTCTTCCCCGGATTCCGGGAGCAGGCGCTGGCCCAGGGTGCGGTCGAGGCGCCCCCCGCCGCCCGGCGCAACTACCTCGACGGCCGTCCCAAGGTGACGGTGCCCGACGACGCGGACAGCCTGGCCGGGAGTCGGCCGCTGCTGGAGGGGCTGATCCGCCAGCAGGTTCTGCGGCTGCCCAACGTCAAGACGGTGACCGCCCGCGCCACCGGCCTGGTCGTCGACGGTTCGTCCGTGGTCGGGGTCCGCTGCGACGTCGACGCCGCGTCCGGTGTCGAGAGCGCCGACCTGGTGGTGGACGCCATGGGCCGGTCGAGCCGGCTCTCCGACTGGTTGGTGGACGCCGGTTGGGAGCGACCCGCCCTGCGGCGGATGCCGGTGCACCTCAACTACGCCACCGCCCTGTTCCGCCGTCGCGAGGCGCACCCGGAGCACACCGTGGTGATGGCCCTGAACAGCATCAAGGCGTCCTCGGACGTGGCCGGGGCGGCGTACTTCGCCATCGAGGACGGCCGGTGGATGGCGATGATGGCCGGTTACGGCGACAACCGTCCCGGTCGCACCGCCGAGGACTTCGTACGCCGGCTGCGCGAGCAGTTCCCGCCCGAGTTCAGCGAGGTCGCCGACAGCGAGATGCTCGGCGAGGTGCAGACCTACCGCCACGCCGACAGTCGGCGGCGGGACTACCACGCGCTGCGGCGGATCCCGGCGGGCCTGGTCAGTGTCGGTGACGCGGTCGCCTCGTTCAACCCGGTCTACGGCCAGGGGATCACGGCTGCCGCGCTGCACGCGGCCTGCCTGTCGGCGTACCTGCGCTCCGGGCCGGACCTGCGCTTCCCGGCCCGCCGCTTCTTCGAGCTGCAACGGGTGGTGGTGGACGCCGCCTGGTCGATCTCGACCTCCGCCGACCTGGCGTTGCCGCACGTCGACGGTCCCTATCCGCGCGGGTACCGGCTGTCGAGCTGGGTGAGCGGCCAGATCGTCCGGGCGACCATGACCGACGTGACGACGGCCCGCCGCTTCAACGACGTCGTCTCGATGCGGGAGCACCCCCGTGCGCTGGCCCGCCCCGGCGTGGTGCTGGGCGCGCTGTGGGCGAACTGGCGGGCACGCTGACCGCGCCCGACATCTAGCCCGAACGTCGGACCTGTCCGGTTAGCCGGACGCGGCACCATAGTTGCATCTATTGCAATGTCAGCATACGTTGCTGGTGGTGAGCGGAAGGAGTGCCGGATGGGTGCCGGGCACGATCACGGGCAGCAGGTCCTGCGCGCGGGGGAGAAGCACCGGGGGCGGCTCTGGGCGGCCTTCGCCCTGCTGGCCGTCTTCATGGTGGTCGAGGCGATCGGTGCCTGGGTGACCGGTTCGCTGGCGCTGCTGTCGGACGCCGGGCACATGTTCACCGACGTGCTCGGCATCGGCATGGCGCTGGCCGCGATCACGGCGGCGAGCCGGGCCTCCCGGGACGGGCAACGCACCTTCGGGCTCTATCGGATGGAGGTCCTGGCGGCGCTGGCCAACGCGGTGCTGCTCTCGGGGGTGGCGCTCTTCGTGCTGGTCGAGGCGGTACGCCGGCTCGGCGAACCGCCGGAGGTGCTGGTCGGGCCGATGCTGGCGGTGGCGGTGGCCGGGCTGATCGCCAACATCGTGGCGTTCCTGCTGCTGCGCTCCGGTGCCGAGGAGAGCCTCAACGTGCGGGGCGCGTACCTGGAGGTCTTCGGTGACCTGCTCGCCTCGATCGGGGTGATCGTCGCGGCCGGGGTGATCGCGCTGACCGGCTGGTGGTACGCCGACCCGATCGTGGCCGTGGCGGTCGGCTTCTTCATCCTGCCCCGCACCTACCGGCTGGCGCGGGCCGCCCTGCGGGTCCTGGTCCAGGCCGCGCCGCCGCACCTGGACGTCGCCGAGGTCCGCGACGCGCTGCGCGAGGTGGAGGGCGTGGCCGACGTGCACGACCTGCACGTCTGGACGCTGACCTCGGGCATGGAGGTGGCCTCGGCGCACCTGACCCTGGCCGGCGGGGCGGACCTGGCCCGGGTGCTCGCCGCCGCGCGCCGGCTCCTGCACGACCGCTTCGGGATCGAGCACGCCACGTTGCAGGTGGAGCCCGGGGACGCCGAGGGTGTCTGCCACGGCGCCCATTGGTGACGGCCGGGAACCCGGAGCCCCGCCGCGCCGACTACCTGGGAAACCACCCGCACCGGGAGCCGTCGTTGAACCGCCCGCACCACCTCGTCCCGACCCTGATCCTGCGCCGTCCGGTGCTGGTGCCCGCCGCCATGGTCCTGGTCGCCGCCGGTGCCGCAGCCGTGCTGCTGTGGTGGGGCGGCGGCAGCGTACCGCCGACTCCGCCGGGGCTGCCCGACCCGGACCCGACCGCGGCCTGGCTGTTGCCGGCCGCCCGGCTCGGCATGCAGATCGGCGCGGTGGCCACCGTGGGACTGCTGGTGGCGGTCACCGTGCTGTCCCCGCGCGACGACGGCGGTCGACTCTCCGCGCTGGGCTACCGACGGCTGCGCGCTGCGGCGTGGACCGCCGCCGCCTGGGCGGTGTCCGCCGGTGTCGCGGTCTGTTACACGCTCGTCGACCTGTTCGGGCTGCCCGCCACGCAGGTGTTGTCGGCCCGTGCGGTGCTGAACTTCGTGCGCAGCGTGTCGCTGGGCCAGTCCCTGGCGCTCAGCGGAGCACTGGCGCTGGTCGCGGCCGTCGTCGCGGCCCGCAGTCTGCGTCCGTCCGGGGCGGTGGTGGCGCTGCTCGCCGCGCTGGCCGCAGTGGTGCCGCCGGTCTTCACCGGGCACGCCGCGTCGGCCAGCAACCACCAGGTGGCCGTCTCGGGCCTGCTGCTGCACGTGGTGCCGGTCACCGTCTGGGCCGGTGGCCTGTTCGCCCTGGCGATCACCGCCCGGGGCACCGCCGCCGACCTCGCGGTCGCGGTGCGCCGGTTCTCCCCGCTGGCGCTGGTCTGTCTGGTCGCGGTCGGTCTGTCCGGACTGCTGTCGGCGAGCGTACGACTGACCGGCCCGGCCGACCTGACCGGCACCGGGTACGGGCGGCTGGTGCTGGTCAAGACCACCGTGCTGGCCGTGATCGCGGTGCTGGGGCAGTGGCACCGGCGATCCACGATGCCGGCCCTGGCCGCCGGCCGGCGACGCCCGTTCGTGCGGGTCGCAGTCGTGGAGACGCTGCTGTTCGGGGCCGCCGTCGGGGCCGCCGTGGCGCTGTCGCGTACCCCCGTGCCGGCCGTCGGCGCCGACGAGGACGTGGCGACCGCCCTGCTCGGCTTCCCGATGCCGCCGCCGTTGAGCGTGGCCACGGTGGCCCGCCTCTGGCTGCCGGAACCCCTGGTCATCGCCGCCGTCCTGGGCGCGGCCGGACTCTACCTCGCGGGGGTGTGGCGGCTGCGGCGGCGCGGCGACGCCTGGCCCGCCGCGCGTACCGCGTTCTGGCTGCTCGGCTGCGTGGTGATCGTCGTCGCCACCTCCAGCGGCCTGGCCCGGTACGGCCCGGTGCTGTTCGCCGTGCACATGGTGCAGCACCTGCTGCTGATGATGGTCGCGCCGATCCTGCTGGTCCTGGCCGGACCGGTCACCCTCGCACTACGGGCGCTGCGACCGGCCACCGACCCGCGTTGGCCGGGTCTCCGGGAGTGGCTCCAGGCGGGCCTGCACTCCCGGGCGTCCCGCGTGCTGACCCACCCGGTGGTGGCACTCGTCGTCTACGTGGCCAGCCTCTACGTGCTCTACTTCACCGGCCTGTACGAGCTGGCGGTCCGTTCGCACGCCGCCCACCTGGCGATGGTCGGGCACTTCCTCGCCGTCGGGTATCTCTTCTTCTGGGCGGTCATCGGCGTCGACCCGGCACCCCGCAAGGTGCCGTACCCGCTGAAGATGGTCCTGGTCCTGATCAGCATGGTGCTGCACGCCTTCCTCGGCGTCGCGCTCATGCAGTCGGCGACCGTGCTGGCCGCCGACTGGTGGATCGCGCTGGACCGGCCGTGGGGGCCGACCCCGCTGGCCGACCAGCAGGCCGCCGGGGGCATCGCCTGGTCCTTCGGTGAGCTGCCCACCGTGATCGTGATGGGGGCGCTGATGTTCCAGTGGATCCAGGCCGACCGGCGGGAGGCCCGTCGCCGCGACCGGGCCGCCGACCGTGCCGAGGCGGAGGGACGCGAGGACCCGGAGCTGGCCGCCTACAACCGGATGCTCGCCGAGCTGGCCGAACGCGACCGCCGGGTCCGCCGGTGAGGTCCCGTCCAGCCTGCTCCCAGCTATCTGCCAGCCGACCGGTGCAGCATGGGCTGCTCCCGCAGAGAAGGTTGACGCCCGCATGACGAGGAACCTGCGACTGACGTTGGCGATGATCCTGGTGGTGATCCTCGTCATGATCGGCCTGACCGCGATCAACCGGAACTCCGGCCCACGCGCCAGCGGCGAACCGGTCGATCCGGCCGTGCTGGTGCGCGACGACAGCCACCGGCTCTCCACCGCCACCGACGGCAGGGTCACCCTGGTGGAGTTCCTCGACTTCGAGTGCGAGGCGTGCGGCGCGGTCTACCCGGCGGTGAGCGAACTCCTCGACACCTACCAGGACCGGATCACGTTCGTCGTGCGGTACTTCCCGATCCCCAGCCACCCCAACGCCGAGCTGGCCGCCCGGGCCGCCCAGTCCGCCGCCAACCAGGGCCGGTTCGCCGAGATGTACACCGTGCTGTTCGAGAACCAGGAGACGTGGGGGCACCAGCGGACCCCGCAGACCGAGGCGTTCGTCGGGTACGCGCGCACCCTCGGCCTGGACGTCGAGGCGTTCCAGCGCGACCTCGACGCCCCGGCCACCGCCGAGCGGGTGGCCCGGGACCGCGCCGACGGGGAGGCCGCCGGGGTGCAGGGCACGCCGACGTTCTTCCTGAACGGTCGGCAGTTGACGAACGTGCGTACCCAGGCGGACATGGTGGCCGCCATCGACGCCGCGCTCGCCGGATGAGCGCCGACGCGGCGTGCCGGCCGACGGACACCGACGCACCGGACGCGGGGTTCCTCGCCCGGGTCACCGCGTGGGTGCTCGCCGTCGGCGGTGCCGTGGGCCTGCTCGCGGCAGCCACGCTCACCGTCGAGAAGATCAACCTGCTGAGCGACCCGGACTACGTGCCGACGTGCAGCATCAACCCGATCCTGTCCTGCGGCTCGGTGATGACCACCCCGCAGGCCGCCGCCTTCGGCTTCCCGAACCCGCTGCTCGGCATCGCCGGTTTCGCGGTGGTCGCCACCGTCGGCGTGGTGCTGCTCGCCGGGGCGCGGCTGCCCGGCTGGTTCCGGGCCGGTCTCCAGGTCGGTGTCACGTTCGGCGTGATCTTCGTGCACTGGCTCATCTACCAGAGCCTGTACGTCATCGGCGCGCTCTGCCCGTACTGCATGGTGGTCTGGGTGGTGATGATCGCGATCTTCGTCTACACCACGCTGCACCACCTGCGCCGGGTGCCGCCGTCGTCGCCACCGGCCCGGCTGGCCGGGCTCGCCGGCTACCACAGCTTCGTCCTGGTCGCCTGGTACACGGTGATCCTGCTGGCGGTGCTGGTGCGCTTCTGGGACTACTGGTCCACCCTGCTCTGACCCCGGCCGCGCCACCGGGTCGACGGTGGCGCGGCATCGGCCGCGAGCGTCACGGCGCGGGGACGACCTCCTGCCCGAGCGGCCAGATCGCCGCCGGCACCAGCTTGAAGTTGGCCACCCCGAAGGGGATGCCGATGATGGTCAGGCAGAGGCTCACCCCGGCGACGATGTGCGACAGCGCGAGCCACCAGCCGGCCAGCACGACCCAGATCACGTTGGCGACGCCGGAGGCCACCCCGACACCCGGCTTGGGCACCAGGGTCCGGCCGAACGGCCACAGCGAGTACGACGCCAACCGCAGCGACGCGACGCCGAACGGGATGGTGACGACGAGCACGAAGCAGATCAGGGCCGCGATGCCGTACCCGACCGCCAGCACGATCCCGCCGCCGAAGATGAGCCACAACACGTTCAGCACGAATCGGATCATGACTCCATGATGACCGGTGGGTGCCACCGACCGCGAAGGGCGGCCGGTGGCACCGTCGTTCGGCCGGTGAGGCAGGTACTCAGCCGGTGACGCCGGTCACCGTCGTGCCGGACCTGGTGACGCGGTAGGTCGCCTGGGCACCGCTCCAGAAGTGGAAGGTGAGGGTGACCGGGGCACCGTCGCGGACCTCACCGAAGAAGGTGGAGGTCAGCGTGATCCGGTTGGCGGCGTAGTCAGGCGCGAAGGCGACGTCGAACTCCTTGTACGACGTCCAGTCGTGCGGGCCGGCGTTGCTGCCGTCGGCGTACCTCGCCTCCATGGTGGCGAGCTGGTCGCCCCGGAACTGGGTCGGGATGGCGAACGCGCCTGTCGTGCCGGTGGCGTTGGAGAGCACCGGCGGGTCGTACGTGACGATGTCGATCCGCCACGGCACGCCGGTGGAGAAACGGGCGTGCAGGGTGGCGTTGACGCCGTACGCCCGGCTGCCGACCAACCGGGTCAGCGCACTCGCGGTCAGCGTGAGCTGGTTGCCGGAGACGGTGTAGTCGGTGCCCTGCGTCAGGTTGGTGGTGCCCTGCCGCAGCCCGGAGAAGGTGGTGCCGTTCAGGTTCAGCGTCAGCGACTTGGCGGTGACCGCGCCGGTACGCGGCACGTACACCTGGTCTGCGGAGGCGGTGCCGGAGCGGGTCGTCCAGCTCGACTTGATCTGGGCGAACAGCTCCGCGTCCTTCCACCGGAAGGCGACCCGGTCGAAGTGCTGGCCGTTGTCCCAGAGCTGGGTGGTGAGCCGCTTGGTGCGGGCGTAGTGGCCGAGGAACTCGAAGAACTTGAGTTTCTCGCCCTGCTGCACGGTGCCGGTGTGCCGGTCGAAGCCGAGCAGCCCGTACTCGCCGATGACGACCGGGATGTTCCGGGCGACGAAGGCGTTGTGCACCCGGTCGAACCGGTCGACGAGGTCCTGCTGGGTGACCGCGTCGAACCGGGTGCCGCCGGCGACGTTCACGCTGAACGGCCAGTAGCCGTAGAAGTGCACGGTGGCAATCAGGTTGCGGTCGTTGAGCTGGGTGAAGGTGCTCACCAGCTCGTCGATGCGGGGCTGGTCGGAGGAGGTGTGCAGGGTCGGCAGGACCAGCATCCGGGTGGCGTTGTTGCCGCCGGAGGCGCGCACGATCCGGTGGAACGAGGTGTTCAGCTCGTGCAGGAGCTGCGCGTTCTGGGCGTCGCCGGAGCTGTTGGCGAACTGCGGCTCGTTGACGCTCTCGAAGTGCAGTTTCGGCCCGGCGTCCCGGAACGCGGCGGCGATCTGGGTCCAGAGCGCATTGTAACGGTTGAGGACCGTGGTGCGGTTGGTCGGCATCTCGTGGATCCACTGCCACGAGTCGTGGTGAATGTTGATCATCACGTAGAAGCCGTCGTCCAGGGCCCAGCCGACGACCTCCTTGATCCGGTTCAACCAGGCGGCGTCGATCGTGTACGAGGGTGCCGCGCCGTGCCGGTTGCTCCAGGTCACCGGGATGCGGATGCTGTTGAAGCCCTGGGCCCGGATGGCGTCGAGCTGTGCCGGGGTGACCCGGGGGTTGCCCCACGCGGTCTCGTCGGCGCCGACCGAGTCGAAGGTGTTGCCGAGGTTCCAGCCCGGCTGCATCGCGTCCACGTACGCCATGGCGTCACCGGCGGGCGGCGGGGTGGTCGGCGGCGGAGTGGTGGGGGGCGGCGTGGTCGGCGTGGTGCCGCCGTTGCAGGCGACCCCGTTCACCGTGAACGAGGTGGGCTTGGGGTTGCTGCCACTCCAGGCGCCGTTGAAGCCGATGCTGGTGCTGGCACCGGTGGCCAGGTTGCCGTTGTAGGACTCGTTCTGCGCGGTCACGTTCCGGCCCGACTGGGTCCAGCGGGCCGACCAGCCCTGCTGGACGCGCTGGTTGGCGTCGGGGAACGTGAAGCCGAGCGTCCAGCTGGTGAGCCGGTCACCGATGTTCCGGATGGTGATGTTGGCGGTGAAGCCGCCCTGCCAGTCGTTGGTCGTGTACGCGACGTCGCACTGCGTCGCGGCGTGCGCCGCGGTGACGGGGATCGTCACCAGACCGCCCGCGACCAGCGCGCTCGCGCCGGCCAGCGCGACGGTCCGTCGTCGACTGGACAGCCTTCTCCACACATTCATGCCACTGATCTCCTTGGGCGAGACCGGATCCGCGTACGGCCCGGCACGTGGCGTCCGAGGGACGTCCTACGCGGACGACCGCCGATGCCAACGGGATTCTTCGGGAGCGCCCGACCCGGGCGGGCGTTGGTGGTGGTGCACGACCGGCGTACCCGGTCGACGGCACGGTGGTCGTCCGGTGACACCGGCTGCCCTCGACACCTGCCTGCGCGGTGTGGCTCCGATCACCGCGTGCAGCGATTCTTGCATGGGAGCGCTTCCATGGCAATGGTTCGATATTTTCGAAAGCTTAACCCGGCATTTCTGGCGCCGCCCGTGACACACCGCCACCGGGGTGACGTCCACCGACCACAGGGCGTGAACCACCCCACCCGGGACGCCCCGGCACGCGTCTCTCAGCAGAAGCCGACCGATCGGGTAAAACGCATGAATGCCAGAACACGAATCTTTCCCTGCATAGGTCATGAAACGGTCTAACGTCAGTTCTGGCTCGGTTGTGCGGGCCGCAGGACAACAGGGATGGAGTGACACAGGTCATGGCTAAGAAGATGCTGGGGAAGGTCGTTGCGGGTGCCGCCCTCGGCGGTGCTTCCCTGCTGGTGTTCGCGCCCGGGGTCGCGCTCGCCGACGGCCACGCTCCCGAAGACGAGGGCAAGGTCTTCGCCAAGCCGCACGCGGTGAAGCCCGGCGACGAGGTCAAGCTCGTTCAGATCTGCGAAGAGGCGCAGGAGCACCCCTTCGTCTGGTCCAAGGTCACCGGCAAGGTCAAGCTCGAAGCGGCCCACAAGGGCGGCGACAAGGGTGACCAGGGCGGCGACCGGGACTGGAAACAGGACCGCAAGGACTGGCAGGACAACAAGGACTGGCAGGACCGTGGGGACTCGCAGGACGGCAAGGACTGGCAGCCCGGCGGCGAGGACCGCTCCGAGGGCAAGGACTCGGGCGAGGACCGCTCCGAGGGCAAGGACTGGTCGGGCGAGGCCGAGTCGGCGCCGGAGTCCAAGGGCGCCGGTGGCGGTGCGGCCGACGCGGCCGACGCCGGAGGCAAGGACCGCGACTGGAAGGCCGAGGAGCACGGCCAGGACGCGGAAGGTGCGCGGGACCACAAGGCCCCGTCCGCCGAGGAGGAGCACGGCGCGAAGTCCGAGAAGGACTGGTCGAGCGAGGCCGAGCGCGAGTGGTCCGGCGAGAAGGACTGGTCGAGCGAGGGCGACTGGTCGGGCGAGCGCGGCAAGGACGACTCGGGCGACCGCTGGGAGCACGAGAAGGACTTCGTCTACTACGGCGAAGCCCGCGTCGCCAAGGACGCCAAGCCCGGCACGTACGAGCTCAAGGGCTCCTGCGGCGTCGGCGAGATCGTGGTCCTGCCGCACGGTGGGGTCGACGGCGGAGACGGTGGCATCGCCACCGGCGCCAACGGTGGCCTGGCCACCGCCGGAGCGGGCATGGTCGGTGCGGCGGCCCTCGGTGGCCTCGTGCTGATGCGTCGGCGCCGGGTCGATGAGTTCGCGGCCTGACGCGACGGCGAGACGGGCCGGCGGCCGTCACGGTTCTCCGTGGCGCGCCGTCGGCGCCGCCGTCGTCGTCCTGCTGGCCATGGTGGGTTCCGGGCTGATCGGCGCGTCGCTGCGGCCCGTCGAGCCGGTACGCCCACCGCAGCCCCTGGCGCAGGCCGGTCCGAGTACCCCCGAGCCCCGCGCGTCCGAGCCGTTCGACGACGCGGACCTCGACAGTGGTGATGCCGTCACGACCCGCCCCGCGACCGGGCTGCCCCGGTCCGCGCCGACCACGATCACCATCCCCCGCATCGGCGTCAACGCGAAGATCATGATGCTCGGCACCAATGCTGACGGCACCGTGGAGGTCCCCCCGCTGGACCAGGCCATGCTCGCCGGTTGGTACTCGCCGGGTCCCAGCCCGGGCGAGGTGGGCAACTCGGTGATCGTCGGGCACGTGGACTCCGCGGCGATCGGTGCGGCGGTGTTCTTCTCCCTCGGCGCGCTGCAGTCCGGCGACGTCATCACGGTCAGCCGGGCCGACGGGGGCTCCGTCGACTTCCGGGTCGACTCGGTGGCCGCCCACCCCAAGGACGCCTTCCCCACCGAGCAGGTGTACGGCCCCTCCGACCGACCCGGGCTCCGCGTGATCACCTGCGGCGGCCAGTTCGACGAGGTCAAGGGCGACTACCCGGACAACGTGATCGTCTTCGCCTCGCTGATGAGCTGACCGAGACGTCGCTGATGAGCCGACCGGGACGTCGGTGATGAGCCGACCGGGACGTTAGGAAGGGCCCCTTCCTATGCACGAGGCGTTAGAAAGGGGCCCTTCCTTACATGTCAGCTGGCTGAGGAGGTCCGCACCAGCGTCCGGATCTGCCGCAGCAGCACCGAGAGCGCGGCCAGGTCGGCGCGGGACTCGTCGAACTCCCCCATCGCCCGCTCGGCGCGGTGGATCGAGGTGGCGTTCGACTGTTCCCACTGCTGCACCCGCTCCGACGGCGAAAGGTCACCCGGCGTGGAGTCGAGCACCTCCCCGGTGAGCGCGGCCAACGCGGCGTACAGGTCGTAGCGCAGCGCCATCCGGGCCAGCGTCTGCCAGCGGTCCTCGCGAGGCAGCAGGGAGATCTTCGACAGCAGCGAGTCGACCCGGAACCGGTTCGAGAGCACGAAGTAGACCGAGGCCACCTCGCTCACGTTCCGCCCGCTGCCGGCCGCGGTCTCCACCACGTCCAGCAGACCGAAGCTGTACATCAGGCGGGTGTTGCGCTCGGCCAGCTCACGCGGCACGCCCCGCTCGGTCATCGAGTCGATGTGCGCCGCGATGCCCTCCCGCTCGGTGCCGTAGAACAGCGTCTCCAGCTTCGGCAGCAGCTCCGCCACGCCCTCCCGCAACCGGGCGATCTCGGCCGGCACGTCCAGCGGCGAACGCCGGTTGGTGACCAGCCAGCGCACCGCCCGGTCCAGCAGCCGCCGGGTGTCCAGGTAGGCGCTGGTCTGCAACTCCGGGTCGACGCGGTTGTCCAGGGCTTCGATGGCGTCCCAGACCTCCCGCAACCCGAACACCTCGCGGACCACCACGTACGCCCGGATGACGTCGGCGGCGGTGGCGGCGGTCTCCTCGACCACCCGATAGACGAACGAGATGCCGCCCCGGTTGATCGCCTCGTTGACCAGCACCGTGGTCACGATGTCGCGACGCAGCCGGTGCCGGTCCATCCGGTCGGCGAACCGCTCCCGCATCGGGGTCGGGAAGTAGTTGACCAACACCTCGTTGGTCCACTCCTCGTCGGCCAACCCCTCGGCGATGATCTCCTTCTCCAGGGCGATCTTCACGTACGCGAGCAGCACCGCGAACTCCGGCGCGGTCAGCCCGGACTCGGCGCGTACCGCCAGTTCCTCGTCCGGCGGCAACGCCTCCAGCGCCCGGTTCAACTCGCCGGAGCGTTCCAGGTGGGTGATCATCCGCCGGTGCACCGGCAGCAGCGACGCGGCCTGCGTCTGGGCGTTGTTGATCGCGCGGGCCTGGTCGTAGTTGTCCCGCAGCACCAGCTCGGCGACCTCGTCGGTCATCCGGGCCAGCAGGTCGTCCCGCTCGGGGACGGACAACTCGCCGTCGGCCACCGCCGTGTTCAGCAGGATCTTGATGTTCACCTCGTGGTCGGAGCAGTCCACCCCGGCCGCGTTGTCGATGAAGTCGGTGTACATCCGGCCGCCCGACTGGGCGTACTCGATCCGGCCCTGCTGGGTGAAGCCCAGGTTGCCGCCCTCGCCGACCACCCGGCAGCGCAGGCTGCGCCCGTCCACCCGGATCGCGTCGTTGGACTTGTCGCCCACCTCGCCGTTGGTCTGGGTGGAGGCCTTGACGTAGGTGCCGATGCCGCCGTTCCAGAACAGGTCGACCGGTGCGGTGACGATCGCCTTCATCAACTCCTGCGGGCTGATCTGCGTCACGTCGTCGGGCAGCCCGAGCACGGCGCGGACCTGCGGCGACACCGGCACCGACTTCGCGGTACGCGGGTAGACGCCGCCGCCCGCCGAGATCAGCTCGGTGTTGTAGTCCTCCCAGGTCGAACGGGAGAGCTCGAACAGCCGTTTGCGCTCGACGAACGAGGTGGCCGCATCCGGGTTCGGGTCCAGGAAGATGTGCCGGTGGTCGAAGGCGGCCACCAACCGGATGTGCTCGGAGAGCAGCATCCCGTTGCCGAACACGTCACCGGACATGTCGCCGACACCGACCACGGTGAAGTCCTGGCTCTGGGTGTCGTGGCCCAGCTCGCGGAAGTGCCGCTTGACCGACTCCCAGGCACCCCGGGCGGTGATGCCCATCTTCTTGTGGTCGTACCCCGCCGAACCGCCGGAGGCGAACGCGTCGCCCATCCAGAAGTTGTGTGCGACGGAGATCTCGTTGGCGATGTCGGAGAAGGTCGCGGTGCCCTTGTCGGCCGCCACCACCATGTACGGGTCGTCGCTGTCGTGCCGGACCACGTCGTCGGGCGGCACGATGTCACCGGCCACGATGTTGTCGGTGACGTCCAGCAGCGCCGAGATGAACTCCTTGTAGCAGAGCACGGCCTCGTCCCGGTCGCCCGGCTTCTGCTTGAGCACGAAGCCGCCCTTGGCGCCCACCGGCACGATCACCGCGTTCTTGACCATCTGCGCCTTGACCAGGCCGAGCACCTCGGTGCGGAAGTCCTCCCGCCGGTCGGACCAGCGCAGCCCGCCCCGGGCCACCGGCCCGAACCGCAGGTGCACACCCTCGAACCGGGGCGAGTAGACGAAGATCTCGAACTTCGGCCGGGGCGCCGGCAGGTCCGGGATGGCCTGCGGGTCGAGCTTGAACGCCACGTACGACTTGGGCCGCCCGCCGACCGGCTTCTGGTAGAAGCTGGTCCGCAGGGTGGCCTGGATCAGGTTCAGGTACGCCCGCAGGATGCGGTCCTGGTCCAGGCTGGCCACGTCGTCGAGCGCGGCGTCGATCTCGGAGACCAGCTCCGCCGCCCGCTCCTCCCGCTGCTCGGCGGTGAGCGACCCCGGTTCGAACCGCGCCTCGAAGAGCCGCACCAGCAGTGTGGCCATGACGGGGTACGCGATGAACGTGGACTCCATGTAGTCCTGGGAGAAGACGGTGCCGGTCTGACGCAGGTACTTGGCGTACGCGCGCAGCACCACCACCTGCCGCCAGGTGAGCCCGGCGCGCAGCACCAGCTCGTTGAAGCCGTCCACCTCGGCCTCGCCCCGCCACGCCGCCGCGAAGGCGTTCTCCACGTGCGGGCGGACCTCGGCCAGCTCCTGGTGGCCCTCGGGCAGGCGCAGCCCGAAGTCGTACAGCCAGATCCGGCCGTCGACGCGTTCCACCTCGTACGGGTGTTCGTCGACCACCTTCACGCCGAGCGAGTGCAGCACCGGCAGCACCGCGGAGAGCATCATCGGCTCGCCGTAGCGGTAGACCTTGAACCGGACGTCCATCGACTCGTCGACATCGGACCGGACGACCGCCCGCGGCAACGGCTGCTTGCGGAACAGGTGCATCTCGAGCTGGCCGGACTCCTCCAGCAGCTCCAGCTTGGCCAGGTCCTTCATCGCCTCGTACGGCGTGTGCCCGTCCTTGTAGCCCTCCGGGAACGCGTCGGCGTACCGGGCGAACAGGTGTTTGGCCTGCTCGTCACCGAGCTTGCGTTCCAGCACCAGCCGGTAGTCGTCGTCCCACAGCCGGGTGGCGTCGGCCAGCTCCTCGGCGAGCAGGTCGGCGTCGATGTCCCCGGGCGGGCTGCTCGGGTCGGTACGCACGATGAAGTGCACCCGGGCCAGCATCGACTCGGTGACACGGGTGGTGTAGTCCACCCCGACCCCGTTCAGCTCGCGCAGCAGGATGTCCTGCATGCGCAGCCGGTTCTGGGTGGTGAACCGGTCCCGGGGCAGATAGATCAGGCAGGAGATGAACCGCCCGTACGCGTCCCGGCGCAGGAACACCCGCAGTTGCCGGCGACCCGCCATCCGCAGTACGCCGATCACCGCGTGGTAGAGGTCGTCGGTCTTGATCTGGAACAGCTCGTCGCGCGGGTACGTCTCCAAGATCTGCAACAGGTCCTTGCCGGAGTGGCTGCGCTGGCTCAGTCCGGAACGGTCCAGCACCTCGGCGACCTTGCGTCGCACCACCGGCAGCTCCTGCACGCTGGTCCGGTACGCGGCGGTGGAGAAGAGCCCGAGGAACCGCCGCTCGCCCACCACCCGACCGTCGGCGTCGAAGATCTTGAAGCCGATGTAGTCGAGGTACGCCGAGCGGTGCACGGTGGCCCGCGAGTTCGCCTTGGTGATGATCAGCAGGCGCTTCTCGGTGACCTTCTCGTGCGCCTCGGGTGTCATCGACGACAGCGCCCGCGCCTCCGGCGAGTCCTGCCGCAGGATGCCCAGCCCGGTGCCGAGCACCGCCTCCAGCGCCGGCCCGCTCTCGGCCGAGTTCTGCACCAGCCGGTACTCGCGGTACCCGAGGAAGGTGAAGTGGTCGTGGGCCAACCAGCGCAGCAGCTCGACCGAGTCGGTGATGTCCTTCTCCGGCACCGGCGGCCGGTTGTCGCTGGTCCGCGCGGCGGCCAACTCGTCGGCGAGGGAGAGGGCCCGCTGGCGCATCTTGGGCCAGTCCTCGACGGCCTCGCGCACGTCGGTGAGCACCCGCTGCAACTCGCGGCGCAGCTTGTCGCGTACCTCCTGGTCGCGGACCGGGTCGATCTCGATCCGCATCCAGCTCTCGACCAGGTCACCGTCGATCGCGTCGTCCGGCTCCACGTCGGCGGCGACCTCGACCAGTCGTCCCAGCGGCTCACGGCGCACCACGACCAGCGGGTGCACCAGCAGGTGCACGTCCAGGTGGTGGCTGTTGAGCAGGGCGGTCACCGAGTCGACCAGGAACGGCATGTCGTCGGTGACGATCTCGACGACGCTGTGGTGCTGCTCCGCGTCGGGTGAGTGGATCCGCAGCTTCAACTCGCCCGGCACCCGCTGGTCGGCGAGCTGGCGGTGGGCGCGTGCGGCGTCGAGCATCTCCTCGGCGGTGAAGCCGATCAGCTCCTCGTCCGGCGCGAACCGCCAGAACCGACCCACCAGGGTCGCCGCGTCGTGGTCGTCGCCGGCGAGGGCGACCGCCTGGGCCACCAACCGCTCGGCGTTGGGCACCGGCTCGTCGAGTTCGGCGTCCTCCACGTCGTCCGCCAGCGCCTCTGGTGGCAGACCCAGGTCGTAGAGGGTGTCGATGCTCGAACCGGTCATCCCGGTCGTTCCTGTGTCGAGTCGGCCGTAGCCGTCTCCGTCGGTCGCCGTGTCGAAGCTGTCGTCCCGGCCGGTGTCAGCCTGCCGGAGGTCGGGTCCCGGTTTGATCGCCGGACGCCGGTCCATTCGGTGCCACTCCCCTCGACCCACCGCGTTGTGGGTCACTCTCGCCGCCCAGCCTAGGCCAGACCGACCGGTCGCCCCGTCGGCGTACCACCTGCCGGACTTCCGGTGCGTGACGTCGTCCTTTCGCCCGTTGCGGTACGAGGTTCGGCCGGGTCAGGAGTACCCCGCCAGATGTTGTTCATCACACCGGCGCGGCCCCGTCTTTCGCCCACCTGGGACATCACGGGGCAACCCCAGGTGCCGCGGCGTACTAGCGTGCAGGGCAGCCCGAGCAGGAGGACCCCAGGCTGATGCACCGTGCGTACCGCAACCGTCACGTCTCGTCACGATTGGCCGCTGTCGCCGCCTGCCTCGTGATCTCGGCCACTCTGGTCGCCTGCTCCGCTGAGGACGGCCCGGAACGCAGCGTGGACGCCTTCCTCTCCGGCTGGCCCACGGGTGATCTCCAGGCGGTCGGCTTCGTCGACCCGACCGGCAGCCGGCTGGCCGCCGCCGACGTCGCTCGGGAGATCAAGGAGCTCTCCGGCGAACTGGCCGAGACGCCGCCCAAGCTGAGTCGACAGGGCAAGCCCACGGTGGAACAGGAGACCGCGACCAGCACCGTCCGCGTCGAGTGGACGCTGCCCGGCGACGTGACGTGGACGTACGACCGGCCGGTCCGGCTGGTCAAGGGACGCGACGACGTCTGGCAGGTGATCTGGGAGCCGCAGATCCTCGCCGAGCAGCTCACCCGCGGCGATCGGCTCGGTCTGCGGCGCGACCCGGCACCCCGCGCCGGGCTGCTCGACGGTGCCGGCGCACCGCTGGTGGCCCCCCGGGCGGTGGTCCGGGTCGGGTTGGAACCCCGCGCGGTGACCGACGTGAAGGCCGTCACACGCGACCTGGACGCGGCGTTCCGGGCGATCCGCCCGGCGATCACCCCGCCGGTCGACCTGTCCGGTCTGGCCGACCGACTCGACGAGGCGAAGCCGGACGCGTTCGTCGAGGTGGTCACGCTGCGCGACGAGGCGTTCCAGCAGATCAAGTCACGGATCGACGGCCTGCCCGGGGCCATCACCCAGAACGACGAGTTGGATCTCGCCCCCACCCGTGAGTTCGCCCGCGCGGTGCTCGGCACGGTCGACCCGGCCCAGGCCGACGACCTGACCAAGTTCCCGGACCGCTACTCCCCCGGCGACATGGTCGGGCACGGCGGCTTGCAGGGCCGCTGGGACGAACGGCTCCGCGGCGTGCCGGGCCTCACCGTGGTGGTCACCCGGGCGTCGGCGACCGGCACGGTGGAACGCACCGGCACCGAACTGTTCCGGCACGACCCGAAGCCCGGCGAGCCGGTGCGGACCAGCCTCGACGTGGCCACCCAGAACGCGGCCGACCAGGCGCTGCGCGGCGAGCGGCGACGCTCCGCCCTGGTCGCCGTCCGGATCGGCGACGGCGCGGTGCTCGCCTCCGCCAACGGCCCCGGTGCCGCCGGGGAGAACCTGGCCTTCACCGCCCAGGTGCCGCCGGGCTCCACGTTCAAGATGGTCAGCGCGCTCGGGCTGGTGGAACGCGGCGCGGTGACCCCGGACACCCGGGTCGACTGCCCCAAGACCCAGGTCGTCGACGGCCGGTCGTTCAAGAACTCGAACGACTTCGCCCTCGGCGAGGTGCCCTTCCGCACCGTCTTCGCCCGGTCCTGCAACACCACGTTCGCTGCCCTGGCACCGCAGCTCGGCGGCGACGGACTGGCCGCGACCGGCCGGACGCTCGGCCTGGAGGGCCAGTGGACGGTCGGGCTCGACGCCTTCACCGGCAAGGTCTCCGCGAACGGCGGCGCCACCGAGCAGGCCGCCGCCGCGATCGGCCAGGGCACGACCCTGGTCAGCCCGTTGGCCATGGCGGCGGCGACCGCAGCGGTGGCCAAGGGCGGTTTCACCCCGCCGAAGCTGGTGCTGGACCCCGCGCCCGAGGCGACGGCCGCGCCGGGACCGGAGCTGAACGCCGAGGCGGTGGCGGCGGTTCGGGGGATGATGCGCGAGGTCGTGACCAGCGGCACCGGCAGCGCGTTGAAGGACGCCCCGGGCGGGCCGGTGCACGGCAAGACCGGCACCGCCGAGTACGACGACGACCCGAAGAACACCCACGCCTGGTTCGTCGGCTGGCAGGGCGATGTCGCCTTCGCCGTCTTCGTGGAGAAGGGCGGCTCGGGCAGCGGCACCGCCGTGCCGATCGCCGAGCGATTCCTGCGCGCGCTGTCCCGCTGACCGCTCAGGCGGTCAGACCGCCAGGTGCCGACGCGGGCCGGGTCACGTCGTCGGCCGGGTCGACGTCGTCGACTTCGGCCTCGTCGGAGTCGGCGCCGTCCGGTTCAGACTCCGGGTACGCGCCGTCCGGTTCCGGCTCCCGGTCGGTCCGGACGTCCCGCTCGGGTTCGCCCCGGCGCTCATCGGTCGGCGGGGCGGCGGCGACCGGTGGCACCACCGGCAGGAGCGGTCCGGCCGGTGGCGGGTCGACCGGGTCGAGGCCCCGGCGCGGGGCCGGAGCGGGGCGCTCGACGGTCTCGGGACGCAGCCGGGG
>NZ_SISL01000270.1:0-8166 GCF_004307965.1 Verrucosispora sp. SN26_14.1
GCCCAGGAGATCCACAACGAGGTACGCGTCGCCGAGGCGCAGGCCACCGGCGGCAGGGAGCCGCAGGGTCTGCCCGCACCCGAGCCGGTCTCCCCGGGGAGTCTGCTGAACGACCCGGCCGACCAGCGCGAGCGAGGCTGATCCGGAGTCGGTCCGGGCCGGGGTGACCCGGTCCGGACCGGCGTCCGGACAAATGCGAGAAAGGCTCATGAGGCGCTCCGGTGCCTGCCACCATCGGTCCTAGGCGGGTGGTGACCAGGCATCGGGGCGCCTCGGCGTGTCCCGGCACCGCTCGTGGATGAGCGAGGTGACCGATGGATCCGCTGAAACGGTTGTGGTCCCCGCCGGACGTACCCGGGGCACACGACCCCGCCGGGCCGCTCGGCACCCGACGGACCGGTGGGGGCTTCGGCGTCCTGCCCTTCGTCGACGATCCGGGACCACCCGGACCGGCCACCAACGCGAGTTGGGCGTGGTCGCTGCGCCGCCTCGCCCGCGCCGCGGTCTGGCTGCTGCCCGCGTACGCGATCCTCTACGGCGCGGTGGCCATGGCCAGCGACGGCGGGGTGGGCAACGACCCGTACCCGGCCGACGGCCGCGCGGTGTACCTGATCGGCTGGGTCGCCGCGATCTGGCTCGGGCTGCTGGCCCTGCTCGGCCTGGCCGGCCTGCTCGCGGCCACCCGCAGTCGCCGCAGCGCCGTGGCCGGTCTGTTGGTCAGCATCGCCGGCACGGTGCTGATGCTGCCCTTCGCCGGGTTCGCCGAGGACACTCCGGTCTTCGGTGCGACCGCCCGGTCGCTGGTGCTGGTCGGCGCGACCTTCTACAGCGTCGGTTGGCTGCTCACCGGATGGGCGGTGGCGCGGTCGGGGATGTTCAGCATGGGCGACGGCACGATGCTGATGATCGCCAGCCCGCTGCTCGGCCTCGGCGGGGCACTGATCGGCTCCCTGCAGACCTTCGGGGCGATCTTCGTGCTGATCGCCGGCATCGGCATCGCCTACCGTTCCGGCCGGCTGCTGCCCCGGGAGATCCTGCGCGACGCCACCAGCGCCAGCGTCGCGACGGCAGGTCCGACCGGTGTGGGCCCGGCGGGCCCCGGCGGCCCCGGCCCGCTGGGCACGGCATGACCCCCGCCGGATGTAAGGAAGGGACCCTTCCTATACACGAGGCGTTAGTAGGGGGCCCTTCCTTGCGCCGGTCGTCTGCGTCGGGTGTCCGGTACGTCCGCATTTCTTCTGTCCAGTGGTGCTGGCCAGCGCAAAGACCGCTGGCATCTGGCCGTGAATTGGCTGACAACTGGGCCGATTCGGTGGTCGGAACGTGGCATTCGCGGCAATCCTGGTGACCATGGCCACCCCTACGCCACTGTCGCGACTGTTCACCGTCCTGCTGGCCGGCGGGCTCGTCGGCCTCGTCGTGGCGGGCCTCATGCTGCCGGTGAACCTGGTGTTCGGGCTGACCGCCAAGGCGGCACTGGGCAGCTACGCCGAACTGCCGGACGTGCTGCGGACCCCGGCCACCCCGCAGCGCTCCTACCTCTACGCCAACGACGGCAAGACGCTGATCACCACGTTCTACGACGTCAACCGGACGGACGTGACGCTGGACGAGATCGCGCCGGTGATGCGGCAGGCGATCGTGGCCGCCGAGGACCGGCGCTTCTATGACCACAGCGGGGTGGACCTGCGCGGCATGGCGCGCGCCCTGGTCACCAACGTCACCGAGGGCGGCACCGAGCAGGGTGGCTCGACGTTGACCATGCAGTACGTACGCAACGTGCTCAAGACCGACTCGACCCGCACCAGCGAGGAACAGGCCGCGGCCACCGAGCAGACCGTCGGGCGCAAGCTCCAGGAGATCCGGTACGCCAACGCGTTGGAACAGCGCCTCGGCAAGGACGAGATCCTCACCCGCTACCTGAACATCGCGTACTTCGGTTCCGGTGCGTACGGGATCGCCGCCGCCAGTGAGCGCTACTTCTCCAAGGTGCCGGCGGACCTGACCCTCGACGAGGCGGCACTGCTGGCCGGTCTGGTGCAGGCGCCCGAGGCGTACAGCCCGATCGACGGCGACGCCGGCGCGGCGCTGGCCCGGCGCGCGTACGTGCTGGACTCCATGGTCGCGACCGCCGCGATCACCGCGGAGCAGGCCACCGACGCCAAGGCCGAGGAGTTGGACCTGGACCCCAGCGAGCAGGCCAACGGCTGTGCGGCCACCGCCGGTGGTCGGGACGGCTGGGGCTTCTTCTGCGACTACCTGCGCCGGTGGTGGATGGAGCAGCCGCAGTTCGGCGAAACCCCCGCCGAGCGCGAGCAGGCGTTGCGCCGGGGCGGCTACACGGTGGTCACCTCGCTGGACCCGGAGATCCAGGCCACCGCGCAGGAGGAGGCCACCAGCGTGTACGGGTACGGCAATCCGCGCGCCCTGCCGATCGCGGCGGTCGAGCCCGGCACCGGCCGGGTGCTCGCCATGGCGGTCAACCGCCACTACAGCCTCGCGGAGAACCCGGACGGGCAGGCCAACTACCCGAACACGGTGAACCCGCTGATCTCCGGTGGACCTGGCGTGACCGGCTACCAGGGCGGCTCGACGTTCAAGCTGTTCACCATGCTCGCCGCGCTGGAGTCCGGCCGGACGCTGTCCACCGGGTACGACGCGCCGAGCCGGCTGCCCACCCGGTACCCCGGGGAGGGGGACAGCAGTTGCGACGGCCGGTGGTGCCCGGCCAACGCCAATCCGGCCTGGATGGACGGGTACCGGATGATGTGGGACGGCTTCGGCCGCTCCGTGAACACGTACTTCGTCTGGTTGGCCGAGCAGGTCGGGCCGGACAAGGTGGTGGAGATGGCGCAGCGCCTGGGCATCACGTTCCGCGCCGAGGCGGACGCGACCTTCGCCGACCAGCGTGCCGCCGACTGGGGCGCGTTCACCCTGGGGGTGTCCGCCACCACCCCGCTCGACGTGGCCAACGCGTACGCGACGGTGGCGGCGGAGGGGACGTACTGCGCCCCTCTGCCGGTGGTGTCGGTGACCGGCCCGGACGGTGCGCGACTGCCGGTGGGTGACCCCTCCTGCCGGCAGGTGCTCGACGCCGACGTGGCCCGGGCCGCCACGGACGCGGCCCGCTGCCCGGTGGGCCAGCAGTCCGCGTTCGGGCAGTGCAACGGCGGTACCGCCACGGCGGTGAACGGGATCCTGGACGGTCGCCCGGTGGCCGGTAAGACCGGCAGCTCCGACGGTGCCGCCACGGAGAGCTTCGTCGCGTTCACCCCGCAGGTCGCGGTCGCCGGCATCGCGGCGAACCCGGACGACCCGAACGACTCGGTCGGTGCCACCGTGCAGCCCCGGGTGATCTCCGGGGTGGCCCGGATCATCGCCACGGCGGTCGACGGCGAGCCCGAGCAGGCGTTCACCGCGCCCAGCCGGGAGCTGGTGGGTACGCCGCGCCGGCCGGTCGAGCGGGATCCGGGCGTCGACCGCCGGACCGGCGACAATCCGCTGTCCGAGCTGCGTCGCTGGTTCCAGGGCCGAGGCTGATCTCCGCTGCATCTCGCGCGGGGCGTGCCGGCGCACGGTAGTGAAGTTAGGAAGGGTCCCCTGCTATACGCGAGGCGATAGCAGGGGACCCTTCCTTGCGCGCAGGCTCAGCGGCGCGGGCGGTACGTGCTGACGACGCTGGGCAGGCCGCGGCGGATGATGCCCGCCCAGTCGGTGTCGCCGCGCAGCATCGCGGCGGCGGTCTTGCGGGCCTGCTCGGTGGTGAAGTGCGGCGGCATCATCAGTTCGGCCGGGTCCACCAGGGCGTTGATCACCGTCGGACGGTCGGCGCGCAGCGCCCGGTCCCACGCCTGCGACACCTGGTCGGGGTGGTCGACGAGTTCGCCGCGCAACCCCAGCACCTCGCCCCACTGGTGGTAGGCGATGTCGGGCAGTTGCTGGCTGTCCGGGAACATCGGCGTGCCCTCGGTGGAGCGCTGCTCCCAGCTGACGAACGCCAGGTCCCGGTTGTTGAGGACCAGCACCACGAAGCGCGGGTCGGCCCAGCCGCGCCAGTACTTGGCCACGGTGATCAGCTCGTTGACGCCGTTCATCTGCATCGCGCCGTCACCGATCAGGGCGATCAGCGGACGGTCCGGGTGGGCGAACTTCGCCGCCAGGGCGTACGGCATCGCGCCGCCCATGGAGAGTAGGGTGCCGGAGAGGCTGGCCAGCATCCCGGGCCGGACCTGGAGGTGGCGGGCGTACCAGGCGGTGGCGGTGCCGCAGTCGACGGCGAGCATGACGTCGTCCGGCAGCCGGTCACTGAGGCTGGCGAAGAGCATCTGCGGGTTGACCGGGTCGGCCTGCTGCGCGGCCAGGTCCCGCTGGGCCTGTCGCCAGGCGGCGGTGGCGCCGGCGATGCTCTGCCGCCAGCGGGTCGGTCCCGGTCCCGGCCCGAGTTCGCGCAGCAGGGCTCGCAGGGTGGGTGCGGCGTCGCCGGTCAGGTTCACCTCGGTCGGGTAGCGCAGGCCGAGCTGGGTGCCGTCGATGTCGATCTGCACCGCGCGGGCCTGCCCGGGGGCCGGATAGAACTCCGAGTACGGCATGTTGCTGCCCACGATCAGCAGCCGGTCGCACTCCTTCATCAGCTGCCAGCTCGGGCGGGTACCGAGCAGGCCGATGGCGCCGGTGACCCAGGGTTCCCGGTGGTCGACCGTGGTGAACCCGAGCAGCGCGGTGGCCACCCCGGCACCGAGCCGGTGGGCGATTTCGCGGACCTCGTTCTCGGCGCCGAGGGCGCCCTGCCCGACCAGCATGGCCACCCGCTCGCCGCTGCCCAGCACCTCGGCGGCGTGCCGGACGTCGGCCTCCGGCGGTACGGTCGGGCTGCTGCTCGGCACGCTGCTGGTGTGGTAGTAGCCGTGCGCGTGCGGCGGGTCGGGGACGGCGGCGAGGTCCTGCACGTCGAGCGGCAGCACCAGCGCGGTGACGGTACGCCGGGCCAGCGCGGTCCGGCAGGCCCGGTCGACCAGGTGGCGTACCTGGGAGGGGTGGTCGAGTTGGGCGAGGAAGGCCGCCGCGACGTCCTTGTAGAGCGCGAGCAGGTCCACTTCCTGGTAGTAGCCGCCGCCCTCGGCGGTGGTGGCGGTGTGCCCGACCAGCGCCACCACCGGCTGGTGGTCCAGCTTGGCGTCGTAGAGACCGTTGAGGGCGTGGATGGCACCCGGACCGCTGGTGACCAGCACGCAGCCGATCGGCCCGCCGCCGTACTTGACGTGGGCGGACGCGGCGAAGCCGGCGGTCTCCTCGTGGCGTACCTGGACGAACTGCGCCTGCTCGTCGGTGCGTTGCAGGGCGGAGGTCATGCCGTTGATGCCGTCACCGGGGAAGCCGAAGTACCGCCGCACACCCCAGCAGGCGAGCCGCTGCACGATGTGGTCGGCGACGGTGGCGTCCCGGGGTAGTGGCCACGGGTCCGCCGGTACGAGGGTGTGGTCTGCGCTCACCTGGTCCGCCTTTCCGGTCGGGCTCACCCCGCGAAGGGTGGGCCCGGCTTTCCCCGGCTTTCCAGGACAAAACCATGCATTCTTCGGGTACGCCGTCGAGGCGCCCGGCCGACCTACCCGGCTCTCGGGGGGCGGTAGGGGCCGTGCGCCGGGACGTCCGCCGGCAGTGATTCAGCGTTGGCTGACGATGACCCGGGCGGGGCCGTGATGGCCGAGGGCGACGCTCACCGCGTCGGCGGCCTCGATCACCGCGGTCGCCAGGGCCGCCTCCCGGGCGGCCAGGTTGATCGCGGAGAGCGGGCCGGAGATGGAGAGCGCGGCCACGATCTCGCCGGAGGCGTTGCGGATGGGCGCGGCGAGGCAGGCCCGACCGAGGGCGAGTTCCTCCTCCTCGGTCGAGTAGCCGCGCGACCCGCTCGTGGCCAGTTCGGCGTCGAGGCGGTCGTGGTCGGTGATGGTGCGGTGGGTGAACCCGACCAGGTTCTCGCCCAGCAGCACCCGCCGCTGTGCCGGGTCGACGCCGAGCAGTAGTGCCTTGCCCAGGCCGGTGGCGTGCAGCGGGATCGACTGACCGATCAGCGAGAACGCCCGGGGTGCCGAGCGACCCTCGAAGTTGCCCAGGTAGAAGCCCTGGTCGTCGCGACGGATCGCGAGGTTGACGCCGAGACCGTGCTCGGCGGCGAGGTTCTGGGCGGTCTGGCGGGCGGCGCGGTAGACGGGGGACTGGTTGAGGGCCACACCGCCGAGGGTCACCGTCTTCGGACCCAACCGATAGAGGTTGGAGATCGGGTCGCGTTCCACCAGGCCGAGGGATTCCAGGGTGCTCAGCAGCCGGGACGCGGTGGAGACACCGAGCCCGGCCTGCCGCGCCACGTCGGTGACCCGCAACTCGGGGCGCCCGAGCAGGAAGGCGTCGAGGATCGCCACTGCTCGCAGGATGCTCTGATTCGATCCGTTGTCGGAAGTCACGTGCGTCCTCTGATATCGGGTTGCGGCATCGACACTGTAGCGGCCGGCCGGGCCAATCTCGGTTTCAGACCTGGGTATTTCGGCCCCGGATCCGGGCGGTCAACGCCAGTGACACCGGGACGTCGAAGGGCAGTGACGAGTGCCCCAGCGCCGACCGCGCGTGCCGCCCCCGGTCGCCGAAGACGTCCCGCAGCAGCTCCGAGGCGGTGTCGGCGACCGGGACGTGGTCGGTGAACGCGGGCGTGGCGTTGATCGCCACGGTGAGCGTCAACAACTGCTCCACGTCGTCGAGCGAACCGGCGGCGGCGCGCAGTGTGGCGAGCAGGTTCAGCGTCGCCTGGCGTACCGCCGCCTGCCCGTCCGGCACGCTCAGCTCGGCGCCGAGCTTGCCGGTGGGCAGCGGGTGCCCCGGGCGGACCGGGCCGTGTCCGGAGAGGACGGCCAGGTCGCCGCTGACCACCACCGTGTCGTACGCCCCGGAGGCGGTACGGGCCGGTGGCAGCGTGATGCCGAGGTCGGCGAGGCGGCGCTCGGGGGAGGTGTCCTCGGTGCCGCTCATCCGCGCGTGCCCCAGTCCGTGCTGATCGCGGCGGCCCGCTCGGCACTGATCGTGCCCGCCGTCGGTGCCTCGGCGAGGTGCCGGATCAGCGTGACCGTCCGGTCCCGGACCGCCTCGAAGAGTTTGCGGCCCTTCTCCACGTCGTGCTTGGCCGGGTCGCCGAGCGCGCCGTTGGTGCTGAACTCGGCCAGCGACCGGGGCGTGAACCCGCCGACGGCCCGGTCCGGGATGGCCTGGCCGCGCAGCAGCTCGTGTGCCGAGGGCAGCAGGGGAGCGGGGCCGCCCAGTTCCTCGGTCACCACCACGTCCGGCACCAGGTGCAGCGCCAGGCTCGTCTCCACCTCGCAGGCGTGGCCGTACATCTCGGACTGGGCGATGTCCACCACCACGTCGCGGCCCATCATCGACCAGTGGACCACTGCCACGGTGTGCCCGGTGCGCTGCTTGTACTCGGTCAGGAAGGCGGGCAGGAAGGCCAGGTTCCCGCCGTGGCCGTTCATGATGACGAACCGTTCCAGGCCGTGCCGGGCCAGGCTGGACAGGTAGTCCTCCAGCAGCGAGCAGAGGGTGCTCACCCGGGCGGTCAGGGTGCCGGGGAAGTCCATGTGGTGCGGGGAGAAGCCGACCGGGATCGGTGGCGTCATCAGGGCCGTACCGTCGGCGGCGGCGACCACCTCCTCGGCCAGCCGTTCCGCGATCCGGTAGTCGATGCCGGCCTTCAGGGCGGGGCCGTGCTGCTCGGTGGCGCCGAACGGGATGACACCGACGGTGGCCGTGGTCAGCGCCTCGCGTACCTGCGGCCAGGTCATGTGGTGGAGTCGGTAGTCGTTGATCACGGTGCTCCTTCGTCGGTGTGCGGGACGTCGGCCGGGAACGGGTGCGGGGCGAAGACGTTGGGTGAGCCGCCGGTGTGCAGGAACAGCCACGAGCCGGGACGGTCGTCGGCGAGCAGCGCCGCCATCGCCTTGCTGTTGTAGGTCAGGTCGAGGAACGCGCCGCTGGCCCGCGCGGTGGCCCGTTGTGCGGCGACGGCCGCCTCGGTGGGCACCCCGTGGCCGCCCCCGAGTTGGCCGTCGGTGACCTCCAGGTCCACCTCGTCGAGCAGGGCGGCGGGCAGCCCGACCCGGTCGAGCGCGGCGGCCGCCCGGT
>NZ_SISL01000271.1:0-8138 GCF_004307965.1 Verrucosispora sp. SN26_14.1
GTCCGCCACCGCGTCGAACGCCGCCGCCGCCACCGGCCGGGGCAGCACCCGGACCAGCCGCCAGCCGGCGACGAACCCGAGTTCGGTGAGGTTCACCTGAGCTGGGCCTGCCGGTAGACGTACCGCATCCGCTGGCCGACGGTGAACAGCGACACCGCCGCCAGCAGCCAGAGCGCGATCGGCAGCGCCGCCGGGTGGACCAGCGCGGCGAGCACGCCGCCGACGCCGACGATCAGCAGCCGCTCCGTACGCTCCGCGATGCCCACGTCGCCGCTCATCCCGAGCCCCTCGGCGCGGGCCTTGACGTACGAGACGAGACCCCCCGCGGCCAGGCAGATCAACGCGGCGGCCATGCCCCCGCGGTCCCCCTCCCCGGCCAGATAGAAGGCGACCGCGCCGAAGACGGCGCTGTCGGCGACCCGGTCCATGCTGGAGTCGAGGAACGCGCCGAACTTGGTGGACCCGCCGCTCATCCGGGCCATCGTCCCGTCGAGCAGGTCGGTGAGCGCGAAGACCGTCACGATCAGCGCACCGGCGACCAGATGGCCGCGTGCACCGAAGCCGAGTGCGCCGATGAGCACTCCGACGGTGCCCGCGACGGTGACCGCGTTGGGGGACACGCCCGCGCGCAGCAGGCTGCGGGCGATCGGCTCGACGACGCGGGTCATCCCCGCGCGGGCCGACACTTGGAAGATCTTCGCCATGGCGGTCCCACGATAACGGTCGGCTCCCTGGCCGACGACACCGCCGGTCCGCGTGGCAAGGCTTGTGTCGGTCCGCCTGCGGGTGTGAGATCGAGCAGTAAGGTGACGCGGCTCACCCGACCACCCGTTGACTGCACGCTGCGGAGCGGTCCCCCGGAAGATATCGCCGCAGTACCCGCCCGGGCCGCGTCTCCGTCGCGCGCGGCGGTCGCCACCTACCACCACCGGTTGAGGGAGGTGCGCCCCGATGGCGCAGAAGAGTCACGACAAGGGGCCCGCCGGCGGCGTGCCGGCGGTGACCGACCCCGCCAGGATCCGCAACGTGGTGCTCGTCGGGCACTCCGGGGCGGGCAAGACCACGCTCGTCGAGGCGTTGCTCGCCGCCAGCGGCACGATCGACCGGCCGGGTTCGATCGCCGACGGGACCACCGTCTGCGACCACGACCCCGCCGCCGTACGCCAGCAGCGCTCGGTGGCGCTCTCCTGCGCGCCGCTGCACCACGACGGGATCAAGGTCAACCTGCTGGACACGCCCGGCTACGCCGACTTCGTCGGCGAGTTGCGGGCCGGACTGCGGGCCGCCGACGCCGCCCTGTTCGTGGTCTCCGCCGTCGACGGCATGGACGCCGCCACCGCCGCGCTCTGGGAGGAGTGCGCCGCCGTCGACATGCCCCGGGCGGTGGCCGTCGCCCGCCTGGACCACCCGCGCGCCGACTTCGACGAGGCGGTGGCGCTGTGCCAGCGCGTCTTCGGCGACAACGTGGTCCCGCTCTACCTGCCGATGCTGGGTGACGACGGCGAGTCCACCGCCGGCCTGCTCGGGCTGATCACCCGACGGGTCTTCGACTACACCGCCGGCCTGCCCGCGCAGGTCCGCGAACCCGACCCGGAGCACCTGCCGGCGATCGCGGAGTCCCGCGACGAGCTGATCGAGGGGATCATCGCGGAGAGCGAGGACGAGACCCTGATGGACCGGTACCTCGGCGGCGAGGAGATCGATCCCGCCCTGCTGGTCGAGGACCTGGAGAAGGCCGTCGCCCGAGGTCACTTCTATCCGGTGGTGCCGGTCTGCGCGGCCACCGGCGTCGGGCTGGACGTGCTGCTGGAGGTGCTCACCGCCGGATTCCCGTCCCCGCCCGAGCACGACCTGCCGCCGGTCACCGGCGTCGACGGCTCGCCCCGCCCGCCGCTGACCTGCGACCCGGACGGTCCCCTGGTCGCCGAGGTGGTCAAGACGACCGTGGACCGGCACGTCGGGCGGGTCTGCGTGGTACGCGTCTTCTCCGGCACGCTGACTCCGGACCGTACCGTGCACATCGCCGGACACGGCCTGGCCGAACGCGGCCACCCGGACCACGACGCCGACGAGCGCGTCGCCCACCTCTACAGCCCGCTGGGCGCCACACTGCGCGAGGTCGGTGTCGCGGTGGCCGGTGACATCTGCGCGATCACCAAGTCCGGCAGCGCGGAGACCGGCGACACCATCTCGGCCAAGGACGACCCGCTGCTGATCGCCCCGTGGGAGATGCCCGAGCCGCTGCTGCCGGTGGCCGTGGTCGCGAAGACCCGCTCGGACGAGGACGCGTTGGCCCGCAACCTGGCCCGGTTGGTGGCGGGTGACCCGACGATGCGGCTGGAACGCAACCCGGATACCCACCAGGTGGTGCTCTGGTGCATGGGCGAGGCACACGCCGACGTGGTCCTGGACCGGTTGCGCGCCGGCGGGGTCGAGGTGGACACCGAACCGGTGCGGGTGCCGATGCGGGAGACCCTGACCGCACCGGCCCGTGGACACGGCCGGCACGTCAAACAGTCCGGCGGGCACGGCCAGTACGCGGTCTGCGACATCGAGGTGGAACCGCTGCCGCGCGGAGCCGGCTTCGATTTCGTCGACCGGGTCGTCGGCGGCGCCGTACCGCACCACTACGTCCCCTCGGTCGAGAAGGGCGTACGCGCCCAGATGGAACGCGGGCTGGTCGCCGGTCACCCGGTGGTGGACCTGCGGGTGACCCTGGTCGACGGCAAGGCACACAGCGTCGACTCCTCCGACGCGGCGTTCCAGACCGCCGGGGCGCTGGCCCTGCGCGACGCCGCCGAGCAGGGCGCACCGGTCGTGCTGGAGCCGATCGACGAGGTGACGGTCCGGGTCCCCGACGGCAACGTGGGCGCGGTGATGGGTGACCTCTCCGGTCGACGCGGCCGGGTGCTCGGCACCGAACCGGACCCGGACGCCGAGGGCCGCACCCTGGTACGCGCCGAGGTGCCCGCGACGGGTCTGCTCCGGTACGCGGTGGAGCTGCGCGCGATGACCGCCGGCACCGGCACCTTCCACCGCCGCTTCCTCCGCTTCGACTCCCATCCCACCCCCTGACACCACCGCCGTCGCACGCCCGCCGTCGCCCGCCCGCCGTCGCCGCCCGCCCGCCGTCGCCGCGATCATGGACTTGTGGCTGTCCATTGGTCCGAATTTGGCCTTTTGGGAGCGCCACAACTCCATGATCGGCGCGAAGGTGTGGTCAGGGGCGGGCGGTGGGGAGCATGGGGCTGGGCCAGTAGGGGCGGTCCACCTCACGCAGGGCGGCCGAGCGCAGGGCGGCGAGTCGGCGTTCGACCTCGGCGAAGTGGTCCGGGCGCAGCGGACCGAGGGCCAGGGCGGCGGCGTTCTCCTCGACCTGGGCGACCGTACGGCACCCCGGAATCGGGATGGTGCGGTCGCTGCGGGCCCAGATCCAGCCCAGCGCGCCCTGCGCCAGGGTGCGCCCGTCGGCGGTCAGCGCCGCCCGCACGGCGTGCACCCGACGCAGCCACTCCGGCGCGGGCCGCCCACCCCGGAACCACTCCAGCCATCCCGAGGTCATCCCCCGGACGTCGTCGTGCGGCAGCGTCGAACAGTGGTGGTACTTGCCGGTGAGCAGCCCCATCCCCAGCGGCCCCCGGTTGACGCTGGCCAGGTCGTACTTGTCGCAGACCGCGAGCAGGTCGGGGGCGTCCCGGAGGACCGACAGGCTGTGCTGGACGACCGCGCCGTGCCGGGCGTCCTGACCGAGCGCGACGGCCCGGTCGACCCGGTCGGTGCTCCAGCCGTACGCCCGCACCAGCCCGTCGGTGACCAGGTCCTCCAGGACGCCGATCAACGCCTGCGCCGGGGCCACCGGCAGGTCGGCCAGGTGCAGTTGGTACAGGTCGATCCGATCGGTGCCGATACGGCGCAGCGAGTCCCGTACCGCCCGGTGCAGGTATGCCGGGGACGCGTCCCTGCCGGTGGCCTGCCGGGACCGCTCGTCGAACGTGTACCCCCACTTGGTGGCGATCACCGCCTCGTCGCGCCGGCGGCCCAGGGCCCGGCCGAGGAGCCGTTCACCGTGCCCGGCACCGTACGAGTCGGCGGTGTCGAAGAGGGTCACGCCGAGGTCGAGGGCGCGGCGGACCGCCCGGACGGACTCCTCGTCGTCGACCGCCCCCCAGCCGAGCGGGGTGTGTCCCTCGGACCAGGGGCCAGCGATCGCCCAGCAGCCCATGCCGAGGGCGCTGACCTCGATCCCGCTGCGCCCGAGCGTCCGCGTCGACTCCGCCACCGGCGCATCGTGCCATCTTCCGGACAGGGTTTGACAGACATCCAGCACGATCATCCGTACGGGGGACCGTCTCCCACGGATCACCCCTGATCGACCCGGATCCGCCCCGTTTCGTGCCCCACCCGGACGACCTGCGGATCGGCCCGGATCCGGTTTCCCTCCCCGCCCCCTTTGCTCTGCTCACCGATACGCATCGACTTCAGCGCGTAACCGTTGCGTGGGGTGAAGCAGAGCAAAGGCGGCGCAGCGGTAGCGGTCGGCGCACACCTCGCCGGCCCCAGGGCGGAGGCGAGGCGCGAGGCGCGGAGCCCAGGGTGCCGGAGGCGCGGCGCGAGAGGCGCGGGTGAGGTCAGGTCGGCCAGGCGCGTACGAGCAGGTCCCGGGTGTCGCCGAGCAGTTGCGGCAACACCTTGGTCTGCCCGATCACCGGCATGAAGTTGGCGTCGCCGCCCCAGCGGGGCACCACGTGCTGGTGCAGGTGGGCGGCGATGCCGGCGCCCGCCACCCCGCCCTGATTCATGCCCAGGTTGAAGCCGTGCGCATTGCTGACCTTGCGGATCACCCGCATGGCGGCCTGGGTGAACGACGCCAGCTCGACCGTCTCCGGCTCGTCCAGGTCGGTGTAGTCGGCCACGTGACGGTACGGGCAGACCAGCAGATGCCCCGGGTTGTACGGATAGAGGTTGAGCACCACGAAGACGTGCTCGCCCCGCGCCACGACCAGGCTCTCCTCCGCCGACCGGGCCGGCGCCAGGCAGAACGGGCAACCGGAGGGCTGCTCGTACCCGCCCTCGGGTCGGTCCTCGCCGGAGATGTAGGTCATCCGGTGGGGCGTCCAGAGCCGGTCCAGCCCGTCGGCCATGTCCCTGTCGCTGTGCTCGTCCGCTCCCCCAGTCACACCGGCGATCCTACGGCCCCGACGGGCGGGTGCCGAGCCTCGGCCCGGCACCCGTCGTGAGCGGAGAAGCGGCACGCGTCGTGATCAGTGGAGCGGCACGCGCCGTGATGTGAGGAAGGGTCCCCTGCTCTACCGCAGGCGTTAATAAGGTGCCCTTCCTTACATCTGGGCGGAGGGGCCGACGTTGGTGCGGGTGCGGACGACGTCGAGTACGTGGGAGACCGCCTCGTCCAGCGGCACCCCGTTGCGCTGCGAGCCGTCACGGTAGCGGAACGAGACGGTGCCGGCGGCCACGTCGTCGTCCCCCGCGATCACCATGAACGGGATCTTCTGCTGCTGGGCAGTGCGGATCTTCTTCTGCATCCGGTCGTCACCGGCGTCCACCTGGGCGCGGACGCCCTCGGCGCGCAGCGCGGCGACGAAGCCGTGCAGATAGTCGGCGTGGTCCTCACGGATCGGGATGCCGACCACCTGCACCGGGGCCAGCCAGGCCGGGAACGCCCCGGCGTAGTGCTCGGTGAGCACGCCGAAGAACCGCTCGATCGAGCCGAACAACGCCCGGTGGATCATGACCGGCCGCTGCCGGGTGCCGTCGGCGGCCTGGTACTCCAGACCGAAGCGCTCCGGCAGGTTGAAGTCGACCTGGATGGTGGACATCTGCCAGGTCCGGCCGATGGCGTCCTTGGCCTGCACGGAGATCTTGGGGCCGTAGAAGGCCGCGCCACCCGGGTCGGGCACCAGGTCCAGGCCGGACTCCTCGGCCGCCGACCGCAGCGCCTCGGTGGCCCGCTCCCAGTTCTCGTCGGTGCCGACCGACTTCTCCGGGTTGCGGGTGGACAGCTCCAGATAGAAGTCGTCCAGCCCGTAGTCGCGCAGGAGTTCGAGCACGAAGGCGAGCAGGGACTTCAGCTCCCCCGCCATCTGCTCCTCGGAGCAGAAGATGTGCGCGTCGTCCTGGGTCATGCCGCGCACCCGGGTCAGGCCGTGCACCACACCGGACTTCTCGTACCGGTAGACCGTGCCGAACTCGAACATCCGCAGCGGCAACTCGCGGTAGGAGCGACCACGGGACCGGAAGATCAGGTCGTGCATCGGGCAGTTCATCGGCTTGAGGTAGTAGCTGGCGCCGTCCACCTCCATGGGCGGGAACATGCCGTCGGCGTACCAGTCGAGGTGCCCGGAGACCTCGTAGAGGTGGCCCTTGGTGATGTGCGGGGTGTTGACGAAGTCGTACCCGGCCTGCTCGTGCTTGATCCGCGAGTAGTTCTCCATCTCGCGGCGGATGATGCCGCCCTTGGGGTGGAAGACCGCCAGGCCGGAGCCGAGCTCGTCGGGGAAGCTGAACAGGTCGAGGTCCGCGCCGAGCTTGCGGTGGTCGCGCCGGGCCGCCTCCTCCAGCAGCTTCAGGTACGCCTTGAGCGCGTCCCGGGTCGGCCACGCGGTGCCGTACACCCGCTGGAGCTGGGGGTTCTTCTCGCTACCCCGCCAGTAGGCGGCGGCCGAGCGCATCAGCTTGAACGCGCCGATCAGCCGGGTGTTGGGCAGGTGCGGGCCCCGGCACAGGTCGGACCAGCAGACCTTGTCGGAGTCGGCGGCGAGGTTGTCGTAGATGGTCAGCTCGCCGCCGCCCACCTCCATCACCTCGGAGGAGTCCAGCCCCTCGCCCTTGACGTCGATGAGCTCCAGCTTGAACGGCTCGGCCGCCAGCTCGACCTTGGCCTCGTCGAGGCTGTCGAAGCGCCGCCGCCGGAACCGCTGTCCGGACTTGACGATCTCCTGCATCCGCTTCTCGACCTTGGCGAGGTCGTCCGGCTGGAAGGGCTTCTCCACCGCGAAGTCGTAGTAGAAGCCGTTCTCGATCGGCGGACCGATGCCGAGGCGGGCCTCGGGGAAGACGTCCTGCACCGCCTGGGCCAGCACGTGGGCGGTCGAGTGCCGCAGCACGTCGAGCCCGTCCGGCGAGTCCAGCGCGACCGGCTCGACGGCGGTCTCCTCGGCCGGACGCCAGTCCAGGTCGCGCAGGGTGCCCTGCGGGTCGCGGACCACCACGATCGCCTTCGGGCCGGTGGTGGGCAACCCGGCCGCCGCCACCGCGTCGGCCGCCGTGGTCCCGGCGGCGACGACGACGGGGTCGGCCACGGCGGGGGTACGGGGTGCGGACACGGGTGAACTCCTCGCAGCAGATGTGACGGAAAGGTGCCGGTGACGGCTCACCGCGATGGTATCGGTCGGCGTGGTGGCCACCGTCCCCGACACCGTAGGGGACGAATCCCGCCACCGTTGAACCTTTTCGGCCCGGGATCCGAACTACCAGGTGTGGCCGGAGCCGGTTCCGGCCACGTCGATGTGGAGGGGAACCCAGCATGGCGATGACGCGCGGCGGCAGCCGTCGACGCCGGGGCGCGCTGGTGGCCGCCCTGGCCACGGCCGGGGTACTGCTCTGGCCCGCGAGCACGGCGTGGGCCGACGGTGTGACGTTCACTCCGGCCGAGGCCCAGCAGGGCAACTCGGTCAAGCTCGAGTTCGTGGTGCCCGACGAGCGGCCCGGGGTCCGGACCGAACGGATCGAGATCCGGATGCCGGTGGAGACGCCGGTGGCCGAGGTGTATCCGCTCTCGGTGGAGGGCTGGGCACCCGCGATCACTCCCCGCAAACTGGACGTCCCGATCGCGGGCATGCACGGCCCGGCGACCGACGTGGTGACCGCCGCGTTGACCTGGACCCGGGCCTCGGGGCCGGCGGCGCAGGGACCGGCCCGGCTGGTGTTCTCGATGGCGCCGCTGCCGCAGACCGAGCAGGTGCAGTTCGCGCTGACCCAGACCTACGCCGACGGCCTCCAGGTGCACTGGGGCAACGGTCCCGGCCAGCGTCCGCTGCCCGCGCTGACCCTCACCCCGGGCGACCCGGCGTACCCGGGTGCCGCCCACGGCGCTCACGGCGCGGCCCCCGGCGGGGCCGCGC
>NZ_SISL01000272.1:0-8136 GCF_004307965.1 Verrucosispora sp. SN26_14.1
CCGCAGCAGCGCGGCGACCGGCACGCCGACCACGGCCAGCCCGGCACAGGCCAGCAGCGGCAGGCGCAGGTGCGGCAGGCGGGCACGGATGGCGCCGGGCTCCCCCGCACGAGGCGCGGTCATCGGGCGTACGCCGGGAACTCGGCGACCAGCTCGGCCACGTCGGAGGCGACGCGGGCCAGCTCGTCGGTGCCACCCGGAGCCGCCGGGTCGGTGCGTACCGCCCGGGCGATCAGCTCGGCGACCTGGCGCATCTGCGGCTCGCCCATGCCCTGCGTGGTGACGCTCGGGGTGCCCACCCGGATGCCGGAGGCGACCATCGGCTTCTGCGGGTCGTACGGGATGGCGTTCTTGTTCAGTGTGATGGTCGCCGCGTCGCAGCGGGCCTCCGCCTGCGCTCCGGTCACCCCGGTCTCCCGCAGGTCGACCAGGGCCAGGTGGGTGTCGGTGCCGCCGGAGACCGGCCGCATCCCCTCCGCCGCCAACCCGTCGGCGAGCGCCTGCGCGTTGGCCACCACCTGCGCGGCGTACGTGCGGTACTCCGGCTGCGCCGCCTCGCGCAACGCGACGGCCTTGGCCGCCACCGCGTGCATCAACGGTCCGCCCTGGGTGAACGGGAAGACCGCCTTGTCGATCCGCTCGGCCAGCGACTCGCGGCAGAGGATGATCCCGCCGCGTGGACCGCGCAGCACCTTGTGCGTGGTCGCGCAGACCACGTCGGCGTACGGCACCGGGGAGGGGATAGCCTGCCCGGCGACCAGCCCGATGAAGTGCGCCGCGTCCACCATCAGGTACGCGCCCACCTCGTCGGCGATCTCCCGGAACCGGGCGAAGTCGATCAGCCTCGGGTACGCCGTCGCGCCACAGATGATCATCTTCGGTCGGTGCGTGCGGGCCAGGTCACGAAGATCGTCGTAGTCGATCAGCTCGGTGTCCCGCCGGACGGTGTAGCCGACCGTGTCGAACCACTTGCCGGAGAAGTTCACCCGGCTGCCGTGGGTCAGGTGCCCGCCGTGCGGCAGTTCCATCGCCAGCACCGTGTCACCCGGCTGCACCAGCGCGGCGTACGCGGCCAGGTTGGCGCTCGCGCCCGAGTGCGGCTGGAGGTTGGCGTGCTCGGCGCCGAACAGCTCCCGGGCCCGGGCGATGCCGAGTTCCTCGGCCCGGTCCACCTGGGCGCACCCGCCGTAGTAGCGCCGACCCGGATAGCCCTCGGCGTACTTGTTGGTCAGCGTCGAGCCGAGCGCGGCCAGCACCGCCGGGGAGGTGAGGTTCTCGCTGGCGATCAGTTGCAGACCGCCGCGCAGCCGGTCCAGCTCGCCGAGCACCACCTCCGCGATCTCCGGATCCGTGGTGCTGAGCTGCTCGAAGTCGGGCCCCCAGAAGGTGCCCTTACCGGTCTCCACAGCGCCCGAGTCTATTCGGCCGCAGACTGGAGGCCGTGAGATGTCTGGTGACCGGTGCGACAGGCTACATCGGCGGGCGGCTGGCGCCGCACCTGCTGGCCGAGGGACACACCGTGCGCTGCCTGGCCCGGCGGGCCGGACGGCTGCGGGACGTGCCGTGGGCCGGGCAGGTCGAGATCGCCGAGGGGGACCTGAGCCGGCCGGAGAGCCTGGCCGGGGTCTTCGACGACGTCGACGTCGCGTACTACCTCGTGCACTCGCTCGGGCAGGCCGGTTTCGAGGACGCCGACCGGCAGGCCGCGTCGGCCTTCGCGACGGCGGCCCAGGCGGCGGGCGTACGCCGGATCGTCTATCTCGGGGGGCCGGAACCGGCGGCCGGTGACGCCTCCTCGGCGCACCTGCGCTCGCGGACCGAGGTGGGCCGGATCCTGCTGGGCAGCGGCGTGCCCACGGTGGTGCTGCGCGCGGCGGTGATCATCGGTTCCGGCTCGGCCTCGTTCGAGATGCTGCGTTACCTGACCGAACGGCTGCCGGTGATGGTCACCCCGCGCTGGGTGTCGAACCGGGTGCAGCCGATCGCCGTCCGGGACGTGCTGCGCTACCTGGTCGGCTGCGTGGGCCTGCCGCCGGAGGTGAACCGGGCCTTCGACATCGCCGGCCCGGACGTGCTCACCTTCGGCGACATGATGCAGCGGTACGCCCGGGTCGCCGGACTGAGCCGCCGGGTCCTGCTGCCGGTCCGCGCGTTGACGCCCCGGCTCTCCTCGCACTGGGTCGGTCTGGTCACCCCGGTACCGAACGCCCTCGCCCGTCCGCTGGTGGAGAGCCTGGTGCACGAGGCGGTGGCGCACGAGCACGACATCGCGGCGTACCTGCCGGACCCGCCGGAGGGGTTGACCGGCTTCGACCGGGCGGTCGATCTGGCGCTGGCCAAGGTCCGCGACGCCGAGGTGGAGACCCGCTGGTCGTCGGCGGCGGGCCGGGACGCCCCGGCCGAGCCGCTGCCCAGCGACCCGCACTGGAGCGGCGGCAGCGTCTACACCGACGTGCGGGAGCAGCCGGTGGCGGCCTCGCCGGAGGCGCTGTGGCGGGTCGTCGAGGGGGTCGGCGGCCAGCACGGCTGGTACTCGTTCCCGCTGGCCTGGTCGGTGCGCGGCTGGCTGGACCGGCTGGTGGGCGGCGTCGGGCTGCGCCGGGGCCGGCGGAATCCGCACCGGCTGCGGGTGGGCGAGGCGCTGGACTTCTGGCGGGTGGAGGAGATCCTCCCCGGTGAGCTGCTCCGGCTGCGGGCCGAGATGCGGCTGCCCGGCCGGGCCTGGTTGGAGATGCAGGTGCGGCGCGACGACGACGGGCAGGTCCGGTACCGCCAGCGGGCCGTCTTCATTCCCAGGGGCCTGGCCGGGCACGCGTACTGGGCGGCGGTGGCGCCGTTCCACGCGGTGGTCTTCGGCGGGATGGCCCGCAACATCGCCGCCGACGCCGAGCGGACCGCCGTCGAGGCGCCACCGGCGGCGCGCTGACCGTCGCCCGCTCGCTCAGTCGCCGCTGCGGGTGGTGGTGTACCGCCACGCGGTCGTCTCGCTGGGCGGCACGAAGTCCCGGGACGGCACGTCGCGCAGCGCGAAGGCGAGGATCTCCCCCACCCCCTCCACCATCCGGCTCTGCACCGCCCGGCCGACCGCGTCCTGCGGATCGTCCGGGTTGGCCGCCATCGCCGCCGCCGCGAGCTGCGGGGTGAAGGCCACCACGGTCTCCGTGGCGTACCGCTCGGAACTGCCCGTCTTGCCGGCCACCGGCCGACCGAGCTGTCCGCGCAGGGCGGTGGCGGTGCCGCCGTGGCAGCCCTGGTACATCGACTGGTCCCCGACCGGGCAGCGGGCGGCGTCCGCCGCCGCGCGGGCCACGTCCACGTCGAGCACCTGGCGGCAGTCCGGTTGGCCCGCGGTCACCCGGCGGCCGGTGCCGTCGACGATCGAGGTGACCGGGGTGGGCGCGCACCACGTCCCCTCGGCCGCCAGCGTGGCGTACGCCCCGGCCAGGTCCAGCGGGGTGGTGGCGGCCACCCCCAGGGTGAACGGCCCCCACTCGCGCGCGCCGTGCCGGGCCAGCCGGACGTCGTCCTCGGCCCGCAGCACGATGCCGAGCCGCTCGGCCATCTCCACCACGCGGTCCGCGCCGACCCGCTCGGTCAGCCAGACGAAGTACGTGTTGACCGACTCGCCGAACGCGGACCACATGTCGTGCTCGCCGCGCATCGAGGCGCTGGCGTTCGACGGGCACCAGTACCCGCCGCAGTTCGTCTCGCCGCTGATCCGGTAGTCGGTGAGGATGCGGGTCGGCGCGTCGTAGACGGTCCGCAGCGGCATCCCGGCCTCCAACGCGGCCAGCATGGTGAACAGCTTGAACGTCGAACCGGCCTGGTACCCGACGATCGTGCCGCCACCGGCGACGAGCTGGTTGACCGTGTTCGGGTAGTTGGTCTGCCCGTGCGGGTTGGCCGCGACGCTGTAGTTGCGGTTGACCGACATGGCGAGCACCCGACCGGTGCCGGGCTCGACGACCGCCGTCGGCATGGCATGCGGCTCGTCCACCGAGTAGACCCGCCGCACCTGCTCGGTGGTGGCCCGCTGCACGCTCGGGTCGAGCGAGGTGACGATGGTGAAGCCGCCCCGGCGCAGGGTGCGCTGCCGCTCGTCGACCGTGCCGCCGAACGCCTTCTGCTCGTTCCACCAGCGGGTGAACCAGTCACAGAAGAAGCCCCAGTCGTTGTGTCCCGAGGGCACCGCCGTGCAGTCGTTCGGCGTCTCGCTGGGGCGCAGGTTCAGCGCTTCCGCCCGGGCCTCGTCCGCCACCTCGCCGGTGACCTGGCCGGTGGCGACCAACTGGTCCAGCACGTACCCCCGGCGGGCGGTGGCCGCGTCCGCGTCACCGTTGATCGGGTCGTCGGTGTGCGGGGAACGGACCAGCCCGGCCAGCATCGCCGCCTGTGCCAGCGTGAGCCGGTCCGGCGAGGTGGAGAAGTACCGCTTGCTGGCGGCGGCGACGCCGTACGCCCCGGCACCGAAGTACGCGATGTTGAGGTACCGGGCCAGGATCTGGTCCTTGGTCAGCTCCCGTTCCAGCGCCAGCGCGTACCGCATCTCCTGGATCTTGCGGGCGGTGCTCACCTCGGTGGCCGCCGCCCGTTGCGACTCGGTCAACCGGGGGTCCGTGCTCAACACGTTGCGGACGTACTGCATGGTCAGCGTGGAGGCGCCCTGCCGCGTGCCGCCGGAGCCCTGGTTGGCGGCGAAGGCCCGCGCCACGCCCCGCAGGTCGACGCCGCTGTGCTCGTGGAACCGGACGTCCTCGGCGGCGATGATGGCCTGGCGCATCACCGGGGCCACCTCGTCCAGCGGCACGTCCACCCGGTCCTCCTGATAGAAGGAGGTGATCAGGGTGGTGCCGTCCTTGGCGTACAGGTTGGACCGCTGGGCCGTGGGTGGCGTCCGGAGTGTGTTGGGCAGCTCGGTGTACGGCTCGGCCACCGCCGAGAAGCCGATCCCGAACACCAGCGCGGCCGGCAGTGCCGCCACCGCCAGCGCCAGGCCGGCCAGCGTGCCGGCCAGCAGAACGGTGAACACTTTCGGCAGGAACGCCCGGGTCATCAGCTCTCCCCGCAGGAGCCGTCAGGACCCTCCCAGAATGGCGCTAACCACCCTTTACGCCTCGGTTTTCCTCAAACCCGGAGGTAATTCACCGATCAGGGCAGCAGGATCGCCGCGAGCGGATGGATCGTCTCCTCGATCTCGTCCGCCACCCGGCTGAAGCACTGGTCGCCGCGTCCCCACGGATCGTCGAGGTCGTCGCTGGGCAGCAACGACGTGCCCTGACGGGCGACGTTCGCGGCCTCCACCACCGCCACGCCCCGGGCGTACACCGCGTCCGGGGTGGCCTCGACCGAGGGCAGCCCGTCGCGGTCCAGCGCGGTCAGCAGCCGACCGAACTCACCCAGCACGAAGGTGCGCGCGGCGGCGTCGGGGCGCAACGCCACCACGTACTCCTGCTGGTCGGCGGTGGCGGTCAGGACCAGGTCCGCGGCGTCGATGTGGTCGGAACGCAGCTTCCGCGCGGCGAAGCCGCTCACGGTGCCGCCCCGGGTGGTCACCTGGCGGGCCGCCGGCGGGTTCATCTCCTCGCCCGCGTGCCAGCCCCCGGTGCCCGCGCTGTGGCTGTGCAGCAGCTCCTCCACCCGGCCGGGGTCCAGGTCACGCCGGGCCAGTCGCTGGCCCACCGCGAGGGTGAGCAGCCGCTCCGCCATCGGCGAGCGGCAGATGTTCCCCATGCAGACGTGCAGGACGGTGAACGGAGGCATTCACGCCACCCGGCTCTCGACCAGCTCCGGCACCACGTCGCGCAGCCGGGCCAGGTCGATGGCGCCCTCGCGGACCATCGTCGGCACCTCACCGGTCAGGTCGACGATCGTGCTGGGCAGCGGGTCGACGGCCGGTCCGGCCTCCAGGTAGGCCCGCACCGAGTACGCCAGCTGCTCCCGCGCCTCGTCGGCGGTCTGCGCCGCCGGACGGCCGATCTTGTTGGCCGAGGCGACCGCCATCGGCCCGGTCTCCCGCAGCACCTCCAGCGCCACCGGGTGCAGCGGCATCCGGACCGCCACCACCCCGCTGTCGTCACCGAGATCCCACCGCAGGCTCGCCGAGTGCTTCACCAGGATGGTCAGCGCCCCCGGCCAGAACGCCTCCACCAGATCCCGGGCGGCCTGCGGCAGCGTGTAGACCAGACCGTCGAGGGTGTGTCGGGAGCCGATCAGCACCGGCGGCGACGCCTGCGTCCCACCCTTGGCGTCCACCAACGCCTTCACCGCGTACGGCGTGAAGGCGTCGGCACCGACCCCGTACACGGTGTCGGTCGGCAGGACGACCAGTTCGCCGTTGCGCACCGCCTCGATGGCCGCAGCGATGCCGCGGTCCCGGTTGGCGAGGGACCGGCAGTCGTAGAGCATCACGAGGAGCCAGTCTGCCACGTGTCGGCCGTCGCGGGTCGCCGGTGGTCCGTGCGACGGAACGCGGTGGCGAAACGGGAGCGGCCGGCGAGGTCGTGGTGCGCGGTGATCGCGGTGTACCGGCCGTCGGCGGCGAGCAGGTCGGGCACCGACGCGCCGTGGGTGTCGTCGTGCTCCACCCCGAGCGCACCACCGGGCCGCAGCAGGGCCGCCGCCCGCCGCAGCACCGGACGGATCACGGTCAGACCGTCGTCCCCGCCGAACACCGCCTCCGCCGGGTCGTGCCCGGCCACCTCCGGCGGTACGACCACCGCGAGCGGCACGTACGGCGGGTTGCAGAGCAGCACGTCCACCCGGCCGACCAGCTCCGCCAGCAGGTCCGGTGCGGTCACGTCGGCCGCCAGCACCTCGATCGGCCGGTCCCCCGCCGCCGCCCGGGTCGCCGCGTTGCGACGCAGCCAGGCCAGCGCGGCAGGCGCACGTTCCACCGCCACCACGCGGGCGGCCGGCACCTCCTGCGCCACCGCCAACGCGATCGCCCCCGACCCGCTGCACAGGTCCACCACCACCGGCGTCACCCCGTCGGCCACCCGCTCGGCGGCCCGCTCGACACCCCAGCCGGCGAGCAGCTCGGTCTCCGGGCGGGGCACGAAGACGCCCGGCCCGACGGCCAGTTCCAGATGCCGGAAGCCGGCGCTCCCGGTGAGATGTTGCAGCGGTTCACGCCGGCAACGCCGGCTCACCAACGCCTCGAAACGGTCGCGTTGCTCGTCGGTGAGACCGTCCGCGAGCGCCAGCCGTCCCCGGGGCACGGCCAGCACGTACGCGGCCAGAATCTCCGCCTCGGCACGGGCCGAGGGCACCCCGGCGTCGGCCAGCGCACGGGCGGCCCACGCCAGCACGACGGTGGGGCGCTCACGTCTCGTCCCTTCGGACGGGTGTTGCGGCACGGAGGTCACGCCATAATCATGAGTCGTCGCGGTGCACGTGCATAAGCGGGTGCATCCGGCGACACACCGACGGGAGGTCGCGGGTGGGCTGGCTCGACCGGGTCGATGACCAGGTTGACGCCCTGACGAAGGCGCGGGCGTTGCAGGAGGTGAGCCGCTCGGCCGAGGCGTCCGCGCTCCTGGATCGGGTGCTGTGCACCAGCAGCGACTCCCGGGTCCGCGCCGACGCGCTCGTCCAGCGGCTCTCGGCGTTGATCAATCTCGGCCGTACGGCGGAGTACACCCGGGCGATCGAGGAGGCGTCCGCCGCCGTCCGCGACCTCGCCGAGCCGTACCTGCACGGCCACCTCAACGCGCTGGCCGCGCTGGCCGCCCACCACCAGGGCGCGCTGGACCGCTGCGTGACGCACCTGGTGAAGGCCGCCCGGGCGCTGGGCGCGGTCGACGACCCGGACCGCGACACCGCCTGGGGCTGGCACGACCTGGCGATGGCGTACTCCTATCTCAGCTTCCACGGGTACGCGCTCGGTGCGATCGAACGGGCCCGTCAGCTCGGCACCGCCGCCGGAATCCCGGAGGAGACCTTCGCCGCCCCCGGGATCCGGCTGCGCAACGCGGTCGCCCTGGACCACACCGGCGACAGCGACGGGTGCCTGCGGGTCCTGCGGGACGTCGCCACCGACCTGGACCGGTTCGTCACCGCCGGCCGCGCCGACCGGTTGCGGCCGAGCAGCCTGGCCGCGTACGGCTACGCGGCGGCCGGTCTGGGCGAGTCCACCAC
>NZ_SISL01000273.1:0-8117 GCF_004307965.1 Verrucosispora sp. SN26_14.1
GCCCAGCGCCCGGCACCGCTGGGCGCGGCGCCGGCGAGCCGGGCCAGCGTGCGGAACGTCTTGGAGGTGGCCACCGACCGGTCCCAGCCCACCCCGGTCATCCGCTCGACCACCGGCTCCAGCAGGCCGTCGACGTACTCGCGCAGCCCGTCCACGGTCTCCGGCGCGGGCGGACGGCCGCTCTGCGGGTCCACACCGAGCCGGTCCCGGGTCAGCCGACCGGCACCCAGCGGCAGCGAGACCGCCAGGTCCGGGTTCTCGTCGATGCCGGCCGCGATCTCCAGCGAGCCGCCGCCGATGTCCAGCACCAGCAGCCGACCGGCGGACCAGCCGAACCACCGCCGCACGGCGAGGAACGTCATCCGCGCCTCGTCCGCGCCGGGCAGGACCTCCAGGCGTACGCCGGTCGCCTCCCGGACCCGCGCCAGCACCTCGGCGGCGTTGGTGGCCTCGCGTACCGCCGAGGTGGCGAAGGCGAGCAGCTCGTCCACGCCCAGGGCATCGGCTGAGGCGCGGGCCGCGCCGACGGCCTCCACCAGGGCGTCCGCACCGGTGTCGCGGAGTGCGCCGTCCGGGCCGATCTGCTCGGCGAGCCGCAGCACCACCTTCTCCGAGTGCGCCGGCCACGGGTGCGCGCCGCGATGGGCGTCCACCACCAGCAGGTGCACCGTGTTCGAACCGACATCGAGGACACCCAGTCGCATGGGGAAACACTAGGGCCAAGGTTCGCGTCACTCACCGGCCATCCCCCTGCACCACGCGTACGCTGGGCCGAGTGACAGGGCAGATCGAACTCCGCGTGCTGGTGGACGACCCGGCGGACCCGCGCAGCCGTGAGGTGCCGCTGGACTTCCCTCGGGAGTGGATCGAGTTCGTCGACCCGGCCGACGAGCGGCACCTGATCCGGGCCGACCTCACCTGGCTGCTGTCCCGGTGGACCTGCGTCTTCGGGCAGGGCTGCCACGGCATCATCGCCGGCCGCTCCGCCGACGGCTGCTGCTCGCACGGCGCGTTCTTCACCGACTCCGACGACGAGAAGCGGGTACGCGGCGCGGTGAAGCGGCTGACCCCGCAGACCTGGCAGCACTACCGGCGCGGCACCAAGAACTGGACCGAGAACGACACCGTGGACGGCAAGAACCCGGCGCGGCGTACCGCCACCCAGGGTCCGGACGCACCGTGCGTCTTTCTCAACGACGCCGACTTCCCCGGCGGCGGCGGATGCGCGCTGCACGCCCAGGCGCTGCGCGACGGGGTGCACCCGCTGGAGTACAAGCCGGACGTCTGCTGGCAGTTGCCGGTCCGGCGGGACCAGGAGTGGGTGAAGCGGCCGGACAACACCAAGGTGCTGGTCTCCACGTTGGCCGAGTTCGACCGGCGGGGCTGGGGCGCGGGCGGGCACGACCTCGACTGGTGGTGCACGTCCTCCACCGACGCCCACGTCGGCAGCGAACCGATGTACCTCTCCTACGGGCCTGAGCTGACCGCCCTGGTCGGCGCCGCCGCGTACGCCCGGCTGGCCGAGCTGTGCGCGGCGCGGGTCCGGCAGGGCCTGGTCGCCCCGCACCCGGCCGACCCGGCCTGACGACCGGTCGCCGGTCGGTGGATCACGGCTCGAACTTGTAGCCCAGACCACGCACCGTCACGATGTGGCGCGGCGTGGACGGCTCCGGCTCGATCTTGGAGCGCAGGCGCTTGACGTGGACGTCCAGCGTCTTCGTGTCGCCCACGTAGTCGGCGCCCCAGACGCGGTCGATCAACTGTCCCCGGGTCAGCACCCGGCCGGCGTTGCGCAGCAGCAGTTCGAGCAGCTCGAACTCCTTGAGCGGCAACTGCACCGCGCCCCCGTCGACGGTCACCACGTGCCGTTCGATGTCCATCCGGACCGGGCCGGCGGCCAGCGTCGGCAGGCCCGACTCGGTCGTCTCGACGGTCTGCCGGCGCAGCACCGCCCGGATCCGGGCGACCAGTTCGCGGGGAGAGTACGGCTTGGTGACGTAGTCGTCGGCACCGATCTCCAGGCCGACCACCTTGTCGATCTCGCTGTCCCGGGCGGTGACCATGATGATCGGCACGTGCGACCGCTGCCGGAGCTGCCGGCAGACCTCGGTCCCGGACATCTCGGGCAGCATCAGGTCGAGCAGGACGATGTCGGCCCCGGTCCGGTCGAACTCGGTCAGCGCCGACGTGCCCGTGGCGGCCACAGAGACCTCGAACCCCTCCTTGCGGAGCATGTACGACAGGGCGTCGGAGAAGGACTCCTCGTCCTCGACCACCAGTACGCGGCTCAACGGTGTTTCCTTTCGATCCGGGTCGGACCGGGCGGTGCCCGGCCCGACCCACGTGTGGTTCAGACCTGCCGGAGGTCGGCCGGGCCGGCCTCGATCCCACCGGCCGGCAGTGCCGCCAGCAGATCGTCCGGCGGTCGGGCCGGCAGCCGGAGGGTGAACGTCGACCCACCACCAAGAGTGCTCGTCACGTACACCCGGCCGCCATGGTTGCTCGCGATGTGTTTGACGATGGCCAGCCCCAGGCCGGTACCACCGGTGGAGCGGGAACGGGCCTGGTCGGCCCGGTAGAACCGCTCGAAGATCCGGTCCACGTCGGTGGGCGCGATCCCGATGCCCTGGTCCGCCACGGCGATCTCCACGTGGTCGTCGGTGGCCAGCGTGGTGATCCGTACCGTGGTGTCCTCGCCCGAGTAGTTCACGGCGTTCTCCACCAGGTTCGCCACCGCCGTGGCCAGTTGGCTGTCGCTGCCGTACACGGTCAGCCCCCGGCCGGAGTCGGCCGTCACCCGGACCCGGCGGGCGGCGGCCGTGGTCCGGGTCCGGTCCACCACCTCGGAGATGACCCAGTCCACCGCGACCGGTTCGGGGGCCGGCTGCGGCTCGGCGCCCTGGAGGCGGGTCAGCTCCAGCAGTTCCTGCACCAGCCGCCCCAAGCGGGTCGACTCGTGCTGGATCCGCTCGGCGAACCGCCGGGCCGCCACCATGTCCTCGGAGAGGTCCGGCCGGTCACCGCCGGCCGGTTCGGTGGCGTCGAGCAGCGCTTCGGCGAGCAGTTGCAGCGCGCCGATCGGGGTCTTCAGCTCGTGGCTGACGTTGGCCACGAAGTCGCGTCGCACCCGGGCCAGCCGGTGCGACTCGGTCACGTCGGTCGCCTCCACGGCGATGTAACCGCCGCCCAGGCCCATCGCCCGCAGGTGCACGCCGAGCGGGTTGTCCCCGGCGTTGTCGCGGCCCCGGGGCAGGTCCAGCTCGATCTCGCGGCGTACGCCGGTGCGGCGTACCTGCCCGGCCAGCGTACGGACCAGCGGGTGGGCGATGATCGAGCCCGGCCGGCCACCGGTCCGTAGCAGGCCCAGGGCCCGGGCCGCCGGATTGACGAGCACGGGTACGTCCTCGGGGTCGAGCACCACCACTCCGGCACGCAGCGAGTCGATCGCGCGGCGGCCGAGCCCGACCTGCACCTCGTCGACGATCGTGTGCCTCCCCCTACCGAGCCGGAGACCGGCCCACCCACGTCCGGCGGAGCCCGCCGACCGGCGCGCCGCCGGGACGAACCGGGACAGCGACAGTCCGGCGACCAGCCCGACCACCAGGGCCGAGGCCACTCCCACCGTCACCGCCCACGTCACCCGGCGATCGTAGGGTCATTGTCGACCCGGCTACCGTACGGAACGGGACGAAGCACTCTCACTTCCGGGAAAGTTCACCTGCGCGTCCGGCTCAGTTCACCGGCGTTCACCTGAGGTCCTCCCGGTGCTCCTAGCTTGGGCGGCGTACCTGCACGAACCCTCGCCGGCGCGGTGCCGGCGCCGACCGACAGGACGTGAGCATGCGCGACGAGTTCCGGGCCGATCTCGAAACGGTCAGCCAGATGCTGGTGGAGATGGCCGAGGGGGTGCGGGCGGCGCTGCGCCAGGCCACCCGGGCCCTGCTCACCGCCGACCGGCAGGCGGCCGAATCGGTGATCGCGGGGGACGCCGGGATCGACGCGCTCTACCGGCAGGTGGAGGAGCGGGTCTGTGACCTGCTGGCCCGCCAGGCACCGGTCGCGTCGGACCTGCGCGCCATGATCACCGCCCTGCACGTCGCCGCCGACCTGGAACGGATGGGCGACCTGGCCGACCACGTCGCCAAGACCGCGCTGCGCCGGCACCCGTCGCCGGCCGTGCCGGCGGAGCTGCGGCCGGTCTTCACCGACATGGCCGGCATCGCCGACCGGATGGCCGAGAAGATCGCCTCCGTGCTGGCGCGTCCGGACGCCACCGTCGCCGCCGAGCTGGACAGCGACGACGACGCGATGGACGAGCTGCACAAGGGGTTGTTCGGGGTGCTGCTCGGCGAGGACTGGCCGTACGGCGTGGAGACGGCCATCGACGCCACCCTGCTCGGGCGCTTCTACGAGCGGTTCGCCGACCACGCGGTGAACAGCGGCGAGCACGTGGTTTACCTGATCACCGGCGAGCCCGTCACCCCGGCCTGAGAGCGAAGGAAGGGCCCCCTGCTAACGCCTCGCGTATAGCAGGGGGCCCTTCCTAACGTCCGAGCCCGACGGGCCGGGTGCGGGCGTCAGCGGCCCTGGTTGGCCACCGCGGCGGCGGCGGCCTTGGCGGCCTCCGGGTCGAGGTAGGTGCCGCCCAGCGTCTGCGGACGCAGCTGCGGGTCCAGGTCGTAGCGCAGCGGGATCCCGGTCGGGATGTTGAGCTTGGCGATCGCCTCGTCACTGATCTGGTCCAGGTGCTTCACCAGCGCCCGCAGCGAGTTGCCGTGCGCCGCCACCAGCACGGTCCGACCGGCCAGGATGTCCGGCACGATCGAGTCGTACCAGTAGGGCAGCATCCGGTCGACGACGTCCTTGAGGCACTCGGTGCGGGGCATCAACTCGGTCGGCAGCAGCGCGTACCGCGGGTCACCGACCTGCGACCACTCGTCGTCGTCCGCGATAGGCGGCGGCGGGGTGTCGTACGAGCGGCGCCAGAGCATGAACTGCTCCTCGCCGTACTCGTTCAGGGTCTGCTTCTTGTCCTTGCCCTGCAGGGCGCCGTAGTGCCGCTCGTTGAGCCGCCACGACCGGCGCACCGCGATCCAGTGCCGGTCGGCGGCGTTCAACGCCAGTTCGGCGGTGCGGATGGCGCGGCGCATCACGCTCGTGTGCACCACGTCGGGGAGCAGGTCGTGCTCGCGCAGCAGCTCGCCGCCGCGGCGCGCCTCGTTCTCCCCCTTCGCGGTCAGGTCCACGTCGACCCAGCCGGTGAAGAGGTTCTTGGCGTTCCAGTCGCTTTCGCCGTGCCGCAGCAGGACCAGCGTCCCGACGGTGGGTCCCTCGCTAGCTGTCATGCGGATCATCCTGCCGCAACCCGCGAGTGGACGCGCGGGAAGGGGGGTGACGACCACCACGTGGAAAACGGCGTGACCGGGCTTCCGGCCGACATCTAAGTTGTAAGGGATCATCTCGATCATTGGTCATTACCGAAACGGGGGTGCGCCCAGGTGCGCGCGATACGGGGCTGGTTCCGGGACACCACAGGCGGTCTACCGACGACCTTCTGGTACCTCTGGACCGGAACGCTGATCAATCGCCTCGGCTCGTTCGTCCTCGTCTTCCTCGCGATCTACCTGACCCAGGAACGCGGCTTCTCGGCCTCCCAGGCGGGCCTGGTGATCGGCGCGTGGGGCGTCGGCGGCGCGGTCGGCACCACCGCCGGCGGTACGCTCACCGACCGGTGGGGACGGCGACCCACCCTGCTCACCGCCCACCTCGGCGCGGCGACCATGATGCTCGCCCTCGGCTTCGCCCGGGACCTGTCGACCCTCGCGGCGGGAGCGCTGCTGCTCGGCCTCTTCGCCGAGGCGGCCCGGCCGGCGTTCGGCGCCATGATGATCGACGTCGTGCCGGAGCGGGACCGGTTGCGCGCGTTCTCGCTCAACTACTGGGCGATCAACCTCGGCTTCGCCTGCGCGGCGGTGCTGGCCGGCTTCGCCGCCCAGGCCGGCTACCTGCTGCTGTTCGTGGTGAACGCGTCGACCACACTGGTCACCGCATTGATCATCTTCATCCGGGTACGGGAGACGCGCACCGTGAGCGTGGGGATGCCCCGCGACGGCAAGCGCCCCGGCGCCCTGCGCACCATCCTCACCGACCGGGTGTACCTGGGCTTCGTGGCACTGAACCTGCTCGGGGCGCTGGTCTTCCTCCAGCACATCTCGATGCTGCCGATCGCGATGGCCGACTCGGGCCTGAGCCCCGCCACGTACGGCTCGGTGATCGCGCTCAACGGGGTCCTCATCGTCGCCGGCCAGCTCTTCGTACCCCGGCTGATCCGGGGCCGCAACCGCTCGCACGTGCTCGCCCTGGCGGCGGTGGTGATGGGCGTCGGCTTCGGGCTGACCGCCTTCGCCGACGTGGCCTGGTTCTTCGGGCTCACCGTGCTGATCTGGACGGTGGGCGAGATGCTCAACTCGCCGTCCAACGCCACCCTCATCGCCGAACTCTCCCCCGGCGAGCTGCGTGGCCGATACCAGGGCGTCTTCTCGCTCTCCTGGCAGCTCGCCGGAGCCGCCGCACCGATCCTCGGCGGCCTGGTGCGGGAGCAGGCCGGCAACGCCACCCTCTGGCTGGGCTGTGCCGCCATCGGTGCCGTGATGGCGGTCGGCCACCTGGTCTCCGGACCGGCCCGGGAGCGGCGTGCGCTGGCGCTGCGGACCGCCGGTGCCGCCCCCGTGGTGACCGTCCAGTCGACCGCACCGCAGCCGGCGGCGCCCCAGGCGGCCGAGCCGGTGGCGACCACCCGGAGCTGAGTCCGCCCCTCGTCCCACCCCTCCGACCGGCTCGGGCAAGATCTGTTAGGTAACCGAACAGATCGGGAGGTCGGGGTGCGGGCCGCAGACCAGCACGAGCGCGGTACGGCCGCCGGGCCGCGCCGCTGGCTCGCCGACACGGCAGGTGGACTGCCCGCCACCTTCTGGTACCTCTGGGCCGGGCTGCTGATCAACCGAGCCGGCGCGTTCGCGATGCTCTTCCTGTCGCTCTACCTGACCGCCGCCCGAGGAGCCAGCGCGTCGCTGGCCGGGGTGGTGGTCGGGGCGTACGGGGCCGGTGGGGCGATCGGGGTACTGCTCGGCGGGGTGCTGGCCGACCGCTGGGGCCGCCGGTCGACTCTGGTGGCCGCGCACCTGGTCACCGCCGGGCTGATGGTCGCGTTGGCACTGAGCCAGCACCTCGCGGTCATCGCGGCGCTCGCCCTGCTGGTCGGCGTGACGCACTCGATGCCCAGCCCGGCGTTCGTCGCGGCGATCGTCGACGTGGTGCCGGAACACCGCCGCTCGCGCGCCTTCAACCTCCAGTTCTGGGCGTTCAACCTGGGCATGGCGGTGGCCTCGCTGCTGGCCGGACTGCTGGCCGAGGCGAGCTACGTCGCGCTCTTCCTGGTGGACGCCGCCGCCACGCTGGCCACCGCGCTGCTGATCGCGTGGAAGGTCCCGGAGACGATGCCCGCCAGGTCCACACCACCGGCGGGTACGGCACCACCGCCGCCGACCTCCGTCCGGCGACGTACCCGCCGCCCCGGGCTGCACACCGCGCTCACCGACCGGCACTTCCTGGTCTTCGTCGGGCTGACCTTCGTGCTGGCGGTCCTGACCATGCAGGCGTCGACGATCATGCCGCTGGCGATGCGCGCGGACGGGCTCGGCCCCTCCGCGTACGGCTCGGTGGTGGCTCTCGGCGGGGTGCTGATCGTGCTGGGGCAACTCTTCGTACCCCGGCTCATCGACCGGCACCGCAAGGGCACCGTCCTCGCCGCCTCCACGGCGTTGCTGGCGGTCGGCTTCGGGGCGTTGGCGTTCGCCGACCGCCTCGCCTTCTACCTGGGCGCCTGCGTGGTCTGGACGGTCGGCTCCATGCTCGCCGCGCCGCCGAACGCGCAGATCAACGCCGACCTGGCCCCACCGGCGCTGCGGGCCCGCTACCAGTCGGTGTTCTACCTGGCCTTCCCGGCGGCGTCGTTCGTGGCGCCGACGCTCGGCGGCTTCAGCCTCCAGCAGTGGGGCGACGGGCACTGGCTGATCGTCGGCGCGCTGGGGCTGGCGGCGGCCGGCGGCCACCTGCTC
>NZ_SISL01000274.1:0-8114 GCF_004307965.1 Verrucosispora sp. SN26_14.1
ATGTGTATACGAGACAGGGCGCGGGCCGCGCCACCGGTCCCGCAGGAGCTGCGGGAGAGCGTCGCTGAGGTCGAGCAGGGGGTCAGCGCGGCCACCTACCGGCCGGCCCGGCCGGTGGCGGTGCCCGCCGACGGCAGCGTCCACCGGGCCGTCATCGCCGTGCTGGAGCTACCGGCCCGGCTGGACCACGTCACCGCACCGGTCCGGGCCGCCGAGGCCCACCTGCGGGCCACGGTCCGTAACACCTCGGAGCACGCGCTGCTCGCGGGCCCGGCCTCGGTGTTCCACGATGCCGACTTCGTCGCCTCCACCCGGCTGCCGATGTGGGCGCCGGGTGAGGAGACCGAGGTGGCGCTCGGGGTGGACGACCGGATGCGGGTGGAGCGGAAGCTGCACCGACGCGCCGAGACCAAGGCCACGCTCGGGTCGACCCGGCGGCGCGAGGTGGAGTACCGCATCACCGTCGACAACCACACGTCCCGTCCGGCGACCGTCGAGGTGCGTGACCAGCTCCCGGTCTCGTGTGACGAGGCGGTGGTGGTACGCGAGACGACCGTGGTGCCGCCGCCGGTCGAGCGGACGGAGTTGGGTGAGGTGACCTGGCGGCTGTCGCTCGCGCCGGGCGAGAGCGGCGAGATCGCGTTGGGCTTCCGGGTGGACCTGGCCAAGGGGGTCGAGCTGACCGGCTGGCGGGAGTAGCAGCCGCCGGGTCCACGGTTGCTGCCGGCAGCGGGTGTGCCGTTCGGGGCGTGATCACGGGTTTGCGCCAGCACGTCAGCCAACCGGACCCGATCGTGGCGACATCCTCCGAGCGGTGCGCGGGCCGTCGCACTCAGCTGAGGAGCACGATGGCGAGGTGGCTGCTGAGGGAGAGAGCAGCCAGCCCGGCCAGGACGCTACCGAGGGCGTTGGCGACCGCCAGCAGCGTCGCGCCGTTCTCCGTCAGGCGGATCGTCTCGACGGAGAACGTCGAGTAGGTGCTCAGCGTCGCGCACAGGCCGGTCCCGATCAGGTGCTGCAGGGCAGCCGGCACGGTGGTCGCGGTGCTGAACCCGGCGAGGAGACCGAGGGCGACGCAGGCGAGCAGGTTGACGGTGAAGGTGCCCCACGGGAAGGCGGTGCCCATCCGGGCCTGGACGGTGCGGTCGATCAGGTAGCGCAGGGGCGCGCCGACGAGGGCGCCGAGGATGACCATGAGCCAGTTCATCCGGCGGCTCCGTCCCGGGTGGGGCGGGTGGCGAGGAACAGTCGGGTGAGCGTCGCCGCGCCCCACCCGGCGGCCAGCGCCGCCACGAGGGTGCCGCCGAGGTAGAACAGTGCCGTGCCCGCCCGACCGCCACCGATCAGGTGCTGGCCGTCGAGGGTGTAGGTGGAGAACGTGGTGTAGCCGCCGAGGACGCCCGTGCCGAGGAAGGGCCGGACCAGTGGGTGCGCGGTGCGCCGTTCGGTGATCAGGACCAGGAGCGCACCCATCACAGCGCAGCCGGTGATGTTGATCCAGAACGTCGTCCACGGGAACGCCGCGGGCGCGGTCGGGAACAGCACGACGGCACCGTAGCGGGCGCAGGCGCCGAGGACGCCGCCGGCCGCGATCGCGGCGAGGATCTCGATCTGTCGCGGCACCCGACCGGGTGGCCCCGGTGGGACGACGATGTCGGGATCGACCGGTTCGCGCAGCGGGCTGCGGGCGGCTGGGTCGCGGTGTTCGTCACGCGGCACGGACACGGGCTCCTACCTGGGCGGTCTCCACACCCGGTGCGGGCGTGCGCGAGGATCATCAGGTAGGGACCGTTGGTGACCGGGTGCGGCACGGTTCGGGTACGGCGGGCCCCACCGCCGTGCCGCCACCTCGAAAGGTGGCTGCCCGTCCAGGCTACCGCTCGGCACCGCCGGGAGGGGCTCCCCGTCCGTGGCGCGGACTCAGGCGTGCGGACGTCGCCTCGTGGTCATCCGTGCAGGTCCAGCGTGCCCTGGTCGAGGACCGGACGACCTCGGCCGTCGACGGCCTGGAAGAGTGCGCCACCCGGGCGGCGCCACACCAGCACGGTGAGGGTGTCGCCGGGGAACAGTGGTGCGGTGAACCGGGCGCTGAGCCGTCGTACCCGGTCGTGGGCGTCGTCGGCGATCGTGCGCAGCAGGGTCCGGGTGGCGAAGCCGAACGTGCACAGGCCGTGCAGGACGGGGCCGGGTAGGCCGGCGGCGACGGCTACCGCCGGATCGGAGTGCAGTGGGTTGCGGTCGCCGTTGAGGCGGTAGAGCAGCGCCTGATCAGGGCGGGTGTGGTGGGCAGTGGTGTGGTCGGGGTGCTCCGCCGGTCGCTGCCAGTGGGTGCGTGGTGCGCGTGGGCCGTCGAAGCCGCCCGCCCCGATGACGAACATGCTGCGCTCGACGGTGGCCAGGTGGACGCCGTCGGTGCCGTGGATCTCGGATCGGTGGTGGAGCAGAGCGCCGCTGGTCTGGTCGTGGACGCCGGTGACGGCGGCGGTGATGCGGGCCCGGCCGGCGGGTGGCAACGGTCGGTGCAGGGTCAGGGTCTCCCCGGCGTGCCGGACGACGGCCGGTTCGCCGAGGTAGGGCGGGTCGGCGGCGAGCAGGGTGGCGAAGCTCGGGAGTACGGCGTGCGGGTGCCCGGCGGTGTTCTCCGTGGTGTGACGGAGTTCGTCGGCTCCGGCGCCGACGCTGAGGGCGTAGAGGAGCGTGTCGGTCACGGTCCAGGTCCGCTCGATCGTCGTCGGCGTGTCCCCGCTGCGGGAGATGAGCCGATCCACGGCCGAGCTATCGACACTTTGCGTGACGGTCGCCTTGTCCGGCTCGCCCGCCCGAGATTTCGGACTCGTCGCACCAAGTGGGTTGTTCAGGTACTTCATGGTCGCTATCTCCTCCGTGTGCTGATGAGCGCGACGGGGCGTTCGGCGGTCTCTGGCTACTGTCTGTGGTGAGAGGCTTTCACTTGCGCCTCTTGACGTTGTCGAGCGCCTCACAGTAGCGTCCCATATTAAGAAACCAAGACCACAATATGAGCCGCTGAAGTCTGGGGTAGCCATGAGAATGCGCGTAACGGCTGCGGCCGCCGCCCTGCTGATGACCGTCGCCATGGCGGCGTGTTCCGAGAACCAGTCCTCCGGCGAGTCCGACGGCGACAGCGGCCCCAACCCCGCCGTCAACTTCGGCGTCGGCGTCGACCCGGCGTACTCGCCGATCTACCTCGCCGACCAGGAGAACCTCTTCAACCAGGCCGGGCTCGACGTGACCGTCACCCAGTACCAGGAGGGGACCGGCGGGCTCGACGCGATCCTGGCCAAGCAGGGCCAGGTCACCGCCAGCACCGAATCCAGCCTGCTCAACCGCGCGACCCGGGGCGACATCAAGGGACTCGCGGTCTTCTCGCAGTCGCCCAGCTTCATCAAGCTCGTCGCCCGCTCCGGCATCACCGACGTCGCCGGCATCAAGAAGTACGGCGTCGTGCCGGGCACCGTGAACGAGTACGCCACCAACAAGGTCCTCGACAGCCGCAACATCGCCCGTGACACCGTCGAGTTCGTCAACGCCTCACCCGCCGAGATGCCGGCGCTGCTGCAACGCGGCGACGTCGACGGCTACATCATGTGGGAGCCGTGGCCCTCGCGGGGCGTCGCCAACGGCGGCACCGTGCTGCTGACGAGCGGCGAGATCGGATACGTCTACAACCTCGTGATCGGCGTCGACGGCGCCTGGTACGAGGGCAACAAGGAGACGGCCAAGAAGGTCGTCGACACCATCGCCCAGGCCTGCGAGCAGCTCACCGCCGACCCGGCCAAGGCCGGCACCGTCACCGAGACCGCGATCAAGGTGCCCGCCGCCGAGGCCCAGTCCCTCCTCGAAGGCGTGCAGTGCCAGGTCCGTGACTTCACCGACGAGGACATCCAGCGCTACAACGAGATCGCCCAGTTCCAGCAGGACAGCAACATCGTCAGCCAGAAGGCCGACCCGGCGACCGTCATGATCAGGGGGGTGGCGTGAACCGTACGGGCTCCCCGGTGTCCGTGAGCGACGTCGACATCCGGTTCGGCGACTTCGTTGCGGTCCGCCAGGCGAACCTGGACATCGCCGCAGGGGAGTTCGTCTGCCTGCTCGGCCCCAGCGGCTGCGGCAAGTCGACACTGCTCAACGCGATCGCCGGCTTCGTCACACCCGTCGGTGGGGAGGTGACCTGCGCGGGCGCGCGGGTCACCGGCCCCGACGTCTCCCGGGGCGTGGTGTTCCAGAGCGCCGAAGCGCTCTTCCCGTGGCTGACGGTCCGACAGAACGTCGAGTTCGGCCCGCGCATGCGCGGGGTCGGCAAGGCCCAGCGGGCCGCCGACGTCGACCGCTACCTGGCGATGGTCGGGCTCAGCCACAGCGCCGACCGGTTCCCCGGCCAACTCTCCGGCGGCATGCGCCAACGCGCACAACTGGCCCGGGTGCTGGCCAACGAACCGTCGGTCGTGCTGATGGACGAACCCTTCGGCGCCCTGGACGCCCAGACCCGCCTGGTCATGCAGGTCGAACTCGACCGGATCTGGCGTGAGACCGGCGCCACCATCGTGTTCGTCACGCACGACATCGGCGAGGCGATCCTGCTCGGCGACCGGATCGTCACCATGACCGCCGGACCCTCGGCGGCCATCAAGACCGTCTACCCGTGCGACCTGCCCCGGCCCCGCGACCTGACCGACCCGGCCAGCGCCGCACTCTTCCGCGAACTCCGCGAGGACATCGGCGCCGAGGTGGCCCGCACCCTGCAGGCCCAGGGCCTCGACGACGGACACGACGGTCGACAGCGCCCGACAACCGACGGCGCCGACAGGAAGGCACGACGATGAGCGTGGACCTCCGCGCGGTGCCGGAGAAGACCAGCCGGGACACGGCCGGCCCGGCCCGCCGCCGCACCAGCCGACCCAGGCTGACCCGGATCGGCCTGTCGGCCCTGTCGGTGCTGCTCGGCGTCGTCATCTGGGACCTGGTCAGCCGCAACTACACCGCCTTCTTCCTGCCCTCGCCGCTGCTCACCTGGCGCGGTGCGGTCGAACTCATCCAGGACGGCACGCTGGCCAGCTCGATCAGCGCCTCGTCGACCCGGATCCTCACCGGCTGGGCGCTCGGTGTCGTCATCGGCGTACCGGTCGGGCTCCTGATGGGCTGCGTACCGTGGCTGCGGCTGATGTTGGACCCGTACATCCAGTTCTTCCGGTTCGTCCCGCCGATCGCCTTCGTCACCCTGGCGATCATCTGGCTCGGGCCGGGAGAGGCGTCGAAGATCGCGCTGATCTTCTACACCACCGTCTTCATCGTCGCGCTCAACACGCTGGCCGGCGTCCTGTCCGTCGACGAACTACGCCTGCGCGCCGCCCGCGCGCTCGGCGCCAACGCGGCACGCACCCTGGCCTCGGTGGTGCTGCCGTCGACCGTGCCGCACGTCGTGACCGGCGCCCGGCTGGCCATGGGCAACTCCTTCCTGACGATCGTCTCCGCCGAGATCGTCGCGGCACAGAGCGGCCTCGGATCGCTCATCTGGACCGCCCGCAACTACGCCAAGACCGAATGGGTCTTCGTCGGCATCATCACCCTGGGCCTGCTCGGCTACCTCTTCGACTGGATCCTGCGGACCGTCACCAGCAAGACCCTGCGCCGCTACGGCGTCACCTTCTGACCCGCCCGCCTCCGACGGCGCGCCGCTGCCGGCCGCCGGCCCCCGCGCGCCCACCACTATCGAAAGGCTCGCCATGCTGTGCATCGGCGTCGACATCGGTGGCACCTTCACCGACGTCATCGTGTACGAGCCGGCCACCGCCCGGCTCGCCGAGGCCAAGACCCTGTCCACGCCCGACGACCCGGCCGCGGCCATCTTCGAGGGCCTGGCCAAGCTCGGCGTACGCCTCGACGAGGTCGACCGCTTCGTCCACGGCACCACCCGGGTCACCAACGCACTGCTGGAAGGCTCCGGCGAGCCGGTCAGCGTGGTCGCCACCGAGGGCTTCCGCGACGTCCTGGAGATGGGGCTCGGGCACCGACCGCAGCTCTACAGCGTCAAGGAGGCGGGACGCCCCCCGCTGACCCCCCGTCGACTGCGGCACGTCCTGCCCGAGCGCATCGGCGCCGACGGCAGCGTCGTGCGGCCGCTGGACACCGCCGCCCTCGACAGCGTGCTGGACCGGGTGGCCGCCGCCGGGCCGAAGGCCGTGGCCGTCTGCCTGCTGCACTCCTACCGCAACCCGGCGCACGAGCGGGCCGCCGCCGCCCGTCTCGCCGAACGCTATCCCGACCTGGTCTGCACCATCTCCTCCGACGTGGTGCCGGAACAGGGCGAGTACGAGCGCTTCGCCACCACCGTGCTCAACGCCAGCGTCCGCTCCACCGTCTCCGACTACCTGCGCGGACTCGGCGACACCCTCGCCGAGGGCGGCTACGCCCACCCACTGTCGATCATGACCAGCAGCGGCGGGGTGGTGTCCACCGAGGAGGCCGGCCGGCTGCCGATCAACCTGGCCCTGTCCGGCCCGGCCGGCGGCGTCGCCGCCAGCGTCCACGTCGCCGGCCTGGCCGGCTACCCGAACGTGATCACCTGCGACATCGGCGGCACCAGCACCGACGTCTGCCTGATCAAGAACGGCACCCCGTTGATGACCAACGACGGGACGATCGCCGGCTACCCGAACCGCACCTTCCAGGTCGAGATCAACACCATCGGTGCCGGTGGCGGCTCGATCGCCTGGCGCGACCTCGGCGGCGAACTCCGCATCGGCCCCCGCAGCGCCGGCTCCACCCCCGGCCCCGCCGCCTACGGCCGGGGCGGCACCGAGCCGACGACCACCGACGCCCACCTGCTCGTCGGCCACCTCGACGCCGAGGAGAGCCTCGGCGGCGAGGTACGCCTCGACGTCGCCGCCGCCCGCACGGCCATGCACCGCCTGGCCACCGAGTTCGGCCTCGACGACCTGGAACTGGCACACGGCATCCTCACCATCGCCACCGCCAAGATGACCAGCGCGATCAAGGAGATCTCGGTCGCCTGCGGCCACGACCCCCGGGACTTCGTGCTGATGCCCTTCGGCGGCGCCGGCCCCATGCACGCCACCGTGCTCGCCGACGACCTGGGCATCCGCCGGGTCCTCGTGCCACCGGTGCCGGGCAACTTCTCCGCCCTCGGCTTCGTCACCGCCCAGGCCCGGCACGACTACGTCCGCACCGTGCTGGTGGCGGCCGACGAGAGCGGACTGCACGCCGTACGCGCCGTGGTGGCCGAACTGCGCGACACCGCACGGGCCCAGCTCAAGGCCGAGGACGGCGTCGAACCCGACCAGGTCACCTTCGGTCTGTCGGTGGGGATGCGGTTCCGGGGCCAGTCCTTCGACCTCGCCGTCCCCGTCGAGGACGTCCCGGCCACCGTCGAGGACCTGGTCGCGGCCTTCCACGCCGCCTACGCCGACCGGTACGCCTACGCCCGCTCCGGCCACCCGGTCGAGATCGTCAACTGCCGACTCACCGCCTACGGCCCTCGCCCCGACGTACGGTTCGCGCCCCCGTCCGGCACCACCCCCCAGCCCGAGCCGACCCGCGTCTACGGCGCACACGGCTGGGTCGACGCCACCGTCCACCGCCGCACCGACCTGGCCCCCGGCCGCACGGTGTCCGGTCCGGCCGTCATCCGGGAGAACGGCAGCACGACCGTGGTCGGCGCCGGGTGGACCGCGACCGTCGACGACCACGGAAACCTGCTGCTCGTCAAGGAGTGATCCGGTGATCCACGCCCTCGACGCCACCGTCCTGGAGCACGCCGCCCAGCATCCGGACCGCCCCCTGTACGCCTTCGACCTGGACCGAACGGTGTCGGCGGGGGAGTTCGCCGACCTCGCCGGCCGACGGGCGGCCACCCTGGCCGCGCTCGACGTCGGCCGGGGCGACCGGATCGCCGTGTGGGCCGAGAACAGCCTCGACTGGCTGGTCCTGCTGGCCGCCGCGGCGTGGCGGGGCGCCGCCCTGGTGACCCTGCATCCGGGGCTGAGCACCCCGGAGCTGACCACGGCACTGGCCCGCAGCCGTCCCCGCCGACTCTTCGTCGCCCGTCGCCTCCGCGACCGCGACGGCGCCGCCACCGC
>NZ_SISL01000275.1:0-8105 GCF_004307965.1 Verrucosispora sp. SN26_14.1
GGCGACCACCGGCGCGCCGCCGAGCTGCACCTGGCGGCCGCCGAGATCTACGCCGGGATCCCCGACGTGACCGACCGGATGTTGGCGCTGACCTTCGCGGTGCGGGAGTTCACGGCGGCGGACGACCCGGCGGCGAGCAGCGGACCGCTGACCGAGGTACGCGCGTTCGCGCACCGCAACGGCGCGCCCGGCCTGCTCCGGCTGGCCCGTCCACCGGAGACGGGCGCCCGGACGCTGGCCTCCTGACCGACGCCAGGCGGCTCAGGCGGCCAGCGGGGCCGCCGGTGCCGGGGTGGGCGCGGGCTTGAGCTTCTGCGCGTACACGTCGACGTACTCGCGGCCGGAGAGCTCCATCAGCTCGTACATGATCTCGTCGGTGACGGCGCGCTCGACGAACCGGTCACCGGACATGCCGGCGTACCGGGAGAAGTCCAGCGGCGGGCCGAAGCGGATGCGGACCCGCGCGAGCTTCGGGACGAGCGTGCCCGGTGGCTGGATCTCGTCCAGGTTGAGCATCACCACCGGCACCACCGGCGCGCCGCTCTCCAGCGCCAGCCGGGCCACGCCGGTCTTGCCCCGGTAGAGCCGCCCGTCGGGTGACCGGGTGCCCTCCGGGTAGATGCCCGCGATGCCGCCGGCGCGCAGCACGGTGAGCTGGGTGTCCAGCGCGGCGCGGGCGGCCTGGCCGCCGGAGCGGTCCACCGGGATGGTGCCGGTGCCGACGAAGAACATCTTGGTCAGCCAGCCCTTGAGTCCCTTGCCGGTGAAGTACTCGGCCTTGGCCACGAAGGTGACCTTCCGCGGCACGATCAGCGGCGTGAAGATCGAGTCGGAGAAGGAGAGGTGGTTGCTGGCCAGGATCACCGGGCCGGTCGCCGGTACGTGGTGCAGGCCCTCCACCTGCGGCCGGAAGATCACTCTCAGCAGCGGGCCGAGGAACACGTACTTCAAGAGCCAGTACAGCACCGGCGTCCTTTCGGCGAGGCGGTCGTCGCGACGGCACGGCCGGGCCGGGCGGTCGTGGCAGGAAGCCTACGAAGCTCCACCGCCCGCCACAACGTCCGGCGGGCGACCCGCCCGCCGCCGGAGCGTGGTCGGCGCCCGTGTCCCCTGGCACGCTCCGAGCAAGAACGGACATAGAGGCACGGCCGCGACCAGCGGCACGGACACCGACTTCGTACCCCACGCCACAAGGCACTCCCCGAACCGACCCCGGACGTGTCACGATTCAGAGCACGGCGTGCGGGGGTGCGTCGAGGGGCTGGACGCGGGGCGCGCCGGCGGCGCGATGAGGAGGATGGTCCGGTGTCAGCGGGTGGGGCCCGCCGGGGACGGCGGGACAACGGGCTCGACGCCAGCGAGTACGCCATCGCCGGCGACGTCGACCCGCGCGTCGGTGAGCACCTGCTCGACGTGCTGGCCGCCGGCGGCATCGCCGCGTATCTGCAACCCTCGGCCGATCTGAACCCGGTCACCCGCACCACCACGGTCCCCGCCCGGCCGGTCGACCGGCTCTACGTGGACCGTTCGCATCTGAGCACCGCGCGGGACTACCTCAGTCAGCTCGCCGACGAGACCGGCACGGCCCGCGCCGAGGAACCGGACATCGACGCCGAGTGGGAACGGATCGTCGCCGGTTTCCACAACTCGCCGGGCAGCGGGGACCACCCGTGGCCCGCCGCCGAGAACGTGGACGACCAGCCCGACGGCGGCAGCAGCACGATCACCACCCCCCGGCCGACGCCCGAGGAGCCGGCCGGACCGACCGCCACCGACGTCCGCCGGCTGCCGTACGCCGCCGACGTCTCCGGCGTCTCGGTGGGCCGTGGCCCGCGCGACGGCGACGGTCCGTCGCTGCTGGAGGGCCTGGACACGTTCGGTGCCGACCTGCCGGACCACCCCGACGACGACGAACGCTACGTCCCGCCGCCGCCTCCGCCCCTGCCCCGGGTGTCGAAGTACGCCGTGGCGGGCGTCCTCGCCGTGATGCTCGGCTTCGTGTTGTTCCTCTTCCCGGACCTGCTCCCCGCCGACCCGAGCATCGTGACGCTGCTCGGCTTCACCGGCATCCTGGCCGGATTCGTCACGCTGGTGTGGCGGCTGCGCCCCGGCGACGCCGAGGACCGGGGGCCGGACGACGGCGCGGTCGTCTGAGCCGACCGGCAACTCCCACCGACCGCGTACGGTAGCCGCCCGGATACCGGGACGCGCACGCCCACACCAGGGGGCGTAACAGTGGTGTAACTTACTGTCAGTAGGAATACCGCAGTACGTCACGTCACCCGCCGACTGCCCGGTTGTTCCTGTTCTCGTGGGCGGTCACTCCCCTGCTGATCGGAATGCCCGAGATGCGACAGAGTTCTCTCGTGGTGGTGGCCAACCGCCTCCCCATCGACGACAACGTGGCGCTCGACGGCGCCTGTGAGTGGCGCCGCAGCCCAGGCGGGCTGGTGAGTGCGCTACACCCACTGTTACGACACACCCCGGCGACATGGGTCGGTTGGGCGGGCGGGACAGGCCCCGCACCCAGCCTGCCGGACGTCGACGGGGTGCGGATGCACGCCGTACCGCTGACCGGCGAGGACCTGCGCGACCACTACGAGGGGTTCGCCAACGCGACCCTCTGGCCGATCTATCACGACGCGGTCGAGCAGCCGGAACACCACCGACGGTGGTGGGACGCGTACCAGCGGGTCAACCAGCGGTTCGCGGAGGCCACCGCCGAGGTCGCCGAGACCGGCGCGGTGGTCTGGGTGCAGGACTACCACCTGCAACTGGTGCCGGGGCTGCTCCGCACGCTCCGACCCGACCTGCGCATCGGCTTCTTCCTGCACGTGCCGTTCCCGCCGCCGGAGCTGTTCATGCAGCTCCCCCGCCGCGCCGAACTGCTCCAGGGCATGCTCGGCGCCGACCTGGTCGGTTTCCAACGGGCCCAGGCCGCGCACAACTTCGCCCAACTGGTCTCGAAGGTGCTGGGCCTGCCGGCCACCGACCGGCGGATCGCGGTCGAGGACCGGGTGGTCCGCATCGGGGCGTTCCCGGTCAGCATCGACACCGCCGAGATGGCCGCGCTGGCCGGTCGGCCGGCGGTGGCGGACCGGGCCCGGCGACTGCGGCACGACCTCGGCAGCCCGGACCAGGTCATCCTCAGCGTCGACCGGATGGACTACACCAAGGGCATCGAACAGCGGCTCAAGGCGTACAGCGAGCTGCTGGCCGGTGGCCACGTCAAGGTCCGCGACACCGTGCTGGTGCAGGTCGCCGTGCCCAGCCGGGAGCGGGTCGGTCAGTACCAGATCCTCCGCGACCGGGTGGAACGCGAGGTCGGACGGATCAACGGCGAGTTCGGCCGGGTCGGCGAGCCCGCGATCCACTACCTGACCCAGCCGTTCGACCGGGCCGAACTGGCCGCGCTCTACCGGGTCGCCGACGTGATGGCGGTGACCCCGCTGCGGGACGGCATGAACCTGGTCGCCAAGGAGTACCTCGCCGCCCGGGTGGACGACGCGGGCGCGCTGCTGCTCAGCGAGTTCGCCGGAGCAGCCGCCGAGCTGCCGCAGGCGTACCTGGTCAACCCGCACGACCTGGAAGGGCTCAAGCAGGGCCTGCTCGCGGCGCTGCGGGCCGACCCGGCGGACGTCCGGGCCCGGATGCGGGCCATGCGCGAGCACCTGCACGAACACGACATCCGGGCCTGGGCCCGGTCCTATCTCTCCACCCTGGACCAGAGCGGCGAGCTGGTCACCCACCTCACCAGCGGCTGAGGCGGGTGACTCCGGCCCGGTCCCCGCGGACCGGGCCGGGAGGTCGCGCGTTCAGGGACGGTCGTCGCGGGCCGGGCCCTTGTCCAGCCAGTCCAGGATCGCGTCGATCGGCTCCTGCCACCGCGCGTCGAGCATCAGGTCGTGCCCCATGCCGGGGAAGAGCAGCGGTGCCGAGTCGTACCGGCGGGCCGCCCCGGTCAGCGCCGACGGCGGCACCACCCGGTCGTCCGGACTGCCCAGCACCAGCACCGGCGGGCGGCCCACCGGCGGCTCCGGCTCGGCTCCGGTCAGCAGCCGCCACTGCGCCCGCCGGGCCGCCCGCCCCAACCGACCGGTGTAGCGCCGCGCGTCGGCGTCGGGCAGCTCGTCGCTGAACAACTGGCGGCGGTGCAGACGCAGCCCACCGCCGAAGACCGCCGGCAGCGTGCCGAGCGGGTTGCGCCGCAGCGCGGCGCCGAACGTCGCCCACCCGCCGAGCACCGGCGCCACCAGCACCGCCGCCCGGGCCGGATACCGGGCCAGAGCGTGCGCGACCACCAGTGCCCCGGCACCGTGCCCCACCAGCACCGCCTGGCGTGGCAGGCCCGCCGCCACCTGCACCACGTCGTGGGCGTACGCGCGCAGCGTCGCGTCCGGCGCCGGACCGCTGTCGCCGTGCCCGCGCAGGCTCACCGCGTACGCCGGGAACCCCCGCGCGGCGGCGTGCCCGAGCCAGTGTTCGGCGTACACCCAGGCACCGTGCCCGAAGCCGGGCACGAACAACAGGGGTGGCCGCCCCTCCTCCAGCTCGGGCGTGGCGCCGAGCACCTCACGGCGCACCGGACGCACCGGCCGCGCCCACTCCCAGCTCCGCATCACCCGCACCCGGTCGCTCACGCCGCCGCCTCGCTTCGCTCCCCGACAGCGCGAGACACACCCGCCCTGAACCCAATGGCTCGCTCGCCACGCTCGCTCACGCCGCCGCCTCGCTTCGCTCGCTCACTTGGCCTCCAGGTCGCGCAACGCGCGTTCCAGCACCCGCAGGTAGTCGGCGTGGCCGACCTCGAACCAGTGCCGGGTCGAGTCCTTGACCTGACCCGAGTAACGCTCACCGGCACCGGCCCGGACCCGTGCGGCGAACGCCGTCGCCCGGTCCGGCCGGGTGGTCCGCAGTCGCAGCAGCCGGGCGAAGAGCACGGCCTGCCAGTGCGACAGGGCGAACACGCCGGAGTCCGGTTGGACCAGGCCGGTCACCGCGAGGGTGGGGTGCTCCGGCACGAACGCGTTGAGCCACAACCGGGGACGACCCACGCCCTCGTCGTCGCCGAGGAGCTTTCCGTCCAGGAACTCGAAGCGCGGCAGGTAACCGGTGGCGAAGACGACCACCTCCGGGTCGATCTGCCGACCGTCGGTCAGCTCCACCGAATGCGAGTGGAACCGGTTCACGTCCGGCACCGGCGCGATCGCACCGTGGCCGACGTAGTAGACGAGTTGGCTGTTGGCGATCGGGTGCGTCTCGTACACCCGGTGGTCGGGCCGGGGCAGGCCGAAACGGGTCAGGTCACCGACGGTCAGCCGCAACGTGCGGTGATAGAGCCACTGGCGTACCCGCAGCGGCACCCGCAACGCCAGCAGCGTGTCGTTGACCTGGTCGGCGGGGCGACCGAAGACGTACTTCGGGGCATACCAGTAGCCCCGGCGGGTGGAGTGCCAGCAGCGTACGGCCTGTTGGGCGGCCTCCACCGCGATGTCGCACCCGGTGTTGCCGGCGCCCACCACCAGCACCCGCTTGCCGCGCAACTGGGCCGGGTCCTTGTAGGACGACGCGTGCATCACCTCGCCCCGGAACTGTTCCAACCCCTCGTAGCGGGGCAGCTTCGGCGACCAGTTGTGTCCGTTGGCGATCACCACGGCGGCGTACCGGGAGGTGCGCTCCGGGCCGTACCCGCCGGTGCTGCGGGTGGTGACGTCCCAGCGGTCGTCGCCGACCGGTTCGACCCGCACCACCTCCGTGCCGAACCAGATGTGCCGGCGCAGGTCGAAGTGGTCGGCGTACCGCTCGAAGTAGGACAGCACCCGGCTGTGGTGCGGGTAGTCGGGCCAGTCGTCGGGCATCGGGAAGTCGGGGAACTGGGTGAACGGCCGCGACGAGATCAGGTGCGTGCTGGCGTACACCGGGCTGCGGTCGTGCCGCCAGTTCCAGGCACCGCCGATGCCCGTCTCACGCTCGTAGCAGTCGACGCCGAAGCCGTGCTCGGCGAGGTTCTTGACGGCGGTCAGGCCGCTGGCGCCGGCGCCGATGACGCAGACGGTGTCGCCCCGGTCGGAGACCGGACTGCCGTCACGGCTGCGGGCGAGGGGGGTCGTCTCCGGTTCGGACCGACCGTGGTGCTCGGTGGGGGTGGGCACCGGGGTCTCCTTCGTCTCCGCACGGGTGCCGGGTCGCGCGAAATCCTCTCCACTCCGGAGCGGGATGTCCAGCCCGCCGGAGCGCCGCCGGTCAGTCGGCGGCGGGTATCAGCAGGTCGACCAGGATCGGAAAATGATCGCTGGCACGGCGGGTCAGCGGGGTGTCCAGCACGTCGTAGTCGACCACGGTGATTCGGGGGTCGACGAAGAGGGCGTCGATGCGCCGCCGGGGGTTCGCGCAGGAGTAGGTGAGCCGGTCGGTGCGGTCCGCGGCCACCGCCGTGTCGGTCAGCCCCTCCGCGACGGTCCGCCACGCCGGTTCGCCCGGCTCCTCGTTGAGGTCGGCGGCGGCGATCACCGGGTACGGCGCGGCGGCCAGGTCCCGCCGGAACAGCTCCGCCTGGCCGGGCCGCTCGGTCGGGTCGGTGGACAGGTGCGAGCCGGCCACGGTGAACCGGGCGGACCGGCCCACCACGCAGTCGGCGAACGCGGCGCCGCGCAGGTGCCGCCCGGGGGTGAGCGGGAACCGCCGGCACCGGGCGTCGGTCACCCGTACCCGCAGGTCGGTGAGGACCAGGTTGCCCAGGGCGGGCAACCCACCGGCGGCGACCACCAGGCCGAACGACTCAGCCAACGCGGCCGACTTCTCCCGCCACCGGAAGCGACGCGGGCCCTCCTGGACCATCACCACGTCCGGCGCCGTCGTGCGGACCACCTCGGCCAGCGCGGCGGTGTCGTCGCGCTGGCCGTGCACGTTGTACGACACGACGCGCACCGGCACTCCGGGAGCACCCATGTCAGATCCGTCGGGCGAGGTCGGCCGCGCCGATGACGCCGGCCGAGTTGCCCAGCTCGGCGGGGCGGATGTCGGCCACCGGCAACCGGCTGCGCTGCGCCAACGCATCGGTGAACGAGCGTCGGGTCGGGCCCATCAGCAGGTCACCGGCGTCGATGACGCCGCCGCCGACGACCAGGACCTGCGGGTCGAGGATCTGCGCCATGTCCGCCAGGCTGGTGCCGAGCCAGCGCCCGACCTGGGCGAACGCCTCGGCCGACACCGGGTCACCGCCCTTGGCCGCGGCGGTCACCATCGGACCGGTGATCGCCTCGGCCTCGCCGTCGGCCAGTTCCAGCAGCGCGGTGGCGCGGTGCGGTTCCTGCCGGGCGGCGGCGCGGGCGAAGCGGACCAGGGCGCTGCCGCTGGCGTACTGCTCGATGCAGCCCAGCCGTCCGCAGCCGCACTGGTGGCCGTCGGGCACGGTGAGCATGTGACCGAGTTCGGCGGCGATGCCGTTGGCGCCCCGGACCAGCTCACCGCCGAGCACGATGCCGCCGCCGACACCGGTGCCGATGGTGAACATGACCATCGAGTCCTCGGCCTGCCGGGCGGCGCCGTAACGGAACTCGGCCCAGGCGGCCACGTTCCCGTCGTTCTCCACGATCACCGGCAGCCCGACGGCCGCGCTGACGTACGCGCGCAGCGGCTCGTCGCGCCAGGCCAGGTTGGGGGCGAACAGGACGGTCGAGCGGCCGGCGTCGATCCAGCCCGCCGCGCCGATGCCGACCGCCTGGATCTCGTGTCCGGAGGCGAGCTCGGTGACCAGTTCGATGATGACGTCCCGCGTCTTGCCGACGTCGTCGGCGGGGGTGTCCCGTCGGGTCTGCACGAGAACCCTGCCGGTGTCGTCGACGACACCGCCGGCCACCTTCGTGCCACCGACGTCGACTCCGATGGTCAGCGTCACCGCTGCCACTCCCCTCTGCTGTGCCACCCCGCGCACCTGCCCTCGCCGGTGGTACGGGTCCTCCCTGGTCAGGCCCCGTCGCCTGGCTCGCCCTGCGGCCCGTTGCCCGGAACGGCCTCCGCCTCCGGTGCGGGCTCGCCACCCGGTGCGGGCGTACCGTCGGGCACCCGCGAGGCGGGCACCACCGTGCGGTCGCCCGGTGGTGCCC
>NZ_SISL01000276.1:0-8089 GCF_004307965.1 Verrucosispora sp. SN26_14.1
CAGCCGTCCGGTGGGCTGCCGGGCACGCAGGGCGGCCAGTTCGGCGGTCGGGTCGTCGGCGGCGTCGATCAGCCGGCGCACCCACGGGGTGTCGACGGTGCCGGGGTTCACGCAGGTGACCCGGATGCCCTCGCCGACGTGGTCCGCCGCCATGGCGAGGGTGAGCGCCTGCACGGCGCCCTTCGTCGCGCCGTACAGGGCCCGGTCGGGCAGGCCGGTGCTCGCCGCGATCGAGCCGATGTTGACGATCGCGGCGTGGGCGGAGCGCCGCAGGTGCGGCAGGGCCGCCCGGGTCACCCGGACCATCCCGACGACATTGACGTCGAACACCCGGTGCCACTCCTCGTCCGGGTTGGCCTCGACGGTCCCCCGGGCGCCGGTCCCGGCGTTGTTGACCAGCACGTCGAGCCCACCGAGGCGGGTCGCGGCGTCGGTCACCGCTGCGGTCACCGAGGTGGGGTCGGTGACGTCGCACCGCACCCCGAGCAGCGGTGCCGGTACGCCGGAGGGGTCCAGGTCGAGGCAGGCCACCGACGCTCCCCGCGCGGCCAGCAGTCGGGCCGTGGCGAGGCCGATGCCCGAGCCGCCACCGGTGACCACCGCGGCCAGCCCGGTGAACTCGCCGGTCACGACGCCTGCCCGACCGTCTGGCGTTGGGTGCCGAGACCGTCCACCTCAAGCTCGATCACGTCGCCGGGACGCAGGTACGGCTTCGGTTCCGGCATCCCGAGCGCCACGCCGGCCGGGGTGCCCGTGTTGATCACGTCACCCGGTTCGAGCACCATGAACTGGCTGACGTACCGGACCACCTCGGCGACCCCGAAGATCATGTTCTTGGTGCTGCCGTCCTGACGGCGCGTGCCGTTGACGCTCAACCGCAGACCGAGCTGCTGCGGGTCGGGCACCTCGTCGGCGGTGACCAGCCACGGGCCGAGCGGGTTGAACGTCTCGCAGGATTTGCCCTTGTCCCACTGGCCGCCGCGTTCGAGCTGGAACTCCCGCTCGGAGACGTCGTTGGAGACGGTGTAGCCGGCGACACAGGCCATCGCCTCGTCGTCGCTGTCCAGATATCGCGCGGTGCGGCCGATGACGACGGCGAGTTCGACCTCCCAGTCGGTCTTGACGCTGCCGCGCGGGATCAGCACCTCGTCGTCCGGGCCGATCACGGTGTTGGGCGCCTTCATGAACAGGATCGGTTCGGTCGGCAGCCGCGCGCCGGTCTCGGCCGCGTGGTCGGAGTAGTTCAACCCGACGCACACGATCTTGCCAGGGCGGGCGATCGGCGCCCCGATCCGTGGCGCGGGGTCCGCGAGCAGCGGCAGCCGTCCCTCGGCGAGCGCGGCGCGGACCCGGGCCGGGCCGTCCCCGGCGAGGAAGGTCCCGTCGATATCGGTCACCAGGTCGGAGAGGTCCCGCAGACGGCCGTCCCGGTCCCGTGCGGCGGGGCGTTCCTGACCGACCGCGCCCACTCGAAGTAGCTTCACGCCGCACCTTTCGGACAGAGATCGACCTTGCTGCATCGTTATAGAGGAGTCACGACGGTGTCGGCAAGGGGTCGCCCGCCCCGGCGACGCGGGTCAAGGCGTCAGCGGTGCGGTCGAGCCGGCGTCGAGCGCCTGCCGGGCCCGCTCGACACCCGACCGGATCATCGCGCCGTACCCGTCGTCGGGGAGCGCGTCGAGGTCCGCCACCGCCGCCGCCAGGTGGCGGCGCGCCTCGGCGGCGTCGCCGGTCCGCCGGTGGGCGTCGGCGAGGTTGAGCCGCAGCGACGGCAGGAACGCCCGTACCCGCAGCGAGTCGTGGTACCGACGGGCCCGCTCGTCGCTGAGGTCGGTGATCGCGGCCAGAGCCCGCTGGTCCCAGGCCAGCTCGTCGGTGACCGAGTCCTGGAGGTCGGCGAGGAAGTGCGCGACGGTGCACCGGTGCAGCGCGTCACCGTCCGCCCCGATCGTCTCCCAGAGGCGTTCCAGCGCGTCCCGCGCGCCCGCGCGGTCCCCGGCGTGACCCGTCTCGACGGCAGCGCCGATGGCGGCCATCACGTCATCCGTCACGTCCGTCGTGGACTCCGGCACGGGCTGCTCCTCCTGGTCTTCGTGACCGGTGGCGGGCCGCAACGGCGGATGGCGCACCGGGCGGGTCGGATGTCCCGCACCGCACCAGGATGTGCCCTCGACCGGGTCGAGGGTCAAGACCGGTCGGCCGCCGCCGGGCCACGCCGTCGGGCCAGCCACAGCCAGGTCGTCAGCTCGTGTGCGACGACACCGCCGTGGGTGTCGACGAGGTCGGCCAGCGCGACGTGCAGACGGGTCCGCTGCGCCTCGGGCAGCATCCGGTGCGGCGAGAAGGTGGAGAGCAGGGTGAGGTAGCGCGCAGTGTCGTACGGCACCACGGTCACCACCCGCTCGTGCGTGACGTCGGTGAACCCGGGTGCCGTACGGAGCTCCTGCGGATCGAACGCGCCCGGGTGCCGGGTGTGCACCGGCCGTCCGGGCAGGTCGGCGATCTCCGGGGCGTACCGCTGGTAGACCGCGTCCATCGCGGTGCGCAGTCCCACGTCGGCGAACCCGTAGTCGTGCCCGAAGATCGCGAGCACCCCGCCGGGTGCCAGCGCCTCGGCGGCCATGTCGGTCCGTCGGGTGTGGTCCACCCAGTGCCACGCCTGCGCGCTGGCCACCAGATCCACTCCGCCGGGCGGCGGACGCCAGTCCTCGAACCGGCCGACCACCACCGACACCAGGTCGTCGCCGGTGAAGCGCCGCGCCAGCAGCGCGGCCATCGCCGGATCCGGCTCGACACAGGTCAGCGGTACGTCGAGACGACGCAGCAACGCGCTGCCCTTGCCGGTGCCCGCGCCCGCCTCCACCACCTCGGCCGGTGTGCGGGTGGCGTACCCGGCGATCAGGTCCAGCAGTGCCGCCGGATAGTCCGCCCGGCTCCGCTCGTACGCGTCGGCGACCTCGCCGAACACGGTCCGCTGCTCCCGTGGCACCGCCATGCCGCCACCCTACGGAAGAAGTCCGGCGGCCGTGGGGACCCGGCGGGGCGTCGGCGCGGGCTGGCCCAGCTCGCCGTGCAGGCGGGCGGCGTCCTGGCGGGGCGGTAGGCCGAACCGGCGGCGGTACTCGCGGCTGAACTGGGACGGGCTGTCGTAGCCGACCTGCCGGGCGACGCCGGTGACGTCGTCGGGACGGGTGGCGAGCAGGAGCCGGGCCTCCTGCAACCGGATCTGCTTCTGGAACTGGATCGGACTCATCGCGGTGACCGCCTGGAAGTTGCGGTAGAAGGCGGAGACGCTCATGCCGGAGAGCCGGGCGAGATCCTCCACCCGGAACGCCCGGGAGTAGTGCTCCCGGATCCACCGGACCGCGCGGGCGACGTGGCTGAGGCTGCTGTCGGCGAGACCGAGCTGCCGCACGGTGGCCCCGTGCGCGCCGGTCATCAGCAGCCAGAGGATCTCCTGTTTGACCAGTGGCGCCAGCACCGTCGCGTCGCGTGGCCGGTCGAGCAGGCGTACCAGTCGGACGGCCGCGTCGAGCAGCTCCGGGGGTGCGTCGCTGACGGCCAGGCCGGACGGCGCGCCGCCGCCGACCGGCGGCAGGTCTCCGGGCGCCGCCCGCAACAGCACCTCGGCGACCGCTGTCGGACGCAGGACCAGGCCGACGCCGAGCGCCGGGTGGTCGGGGTCGATCCCGAGGAACTGGCCGGTGACCGGCAGGTCCACCGAGGCGACGAGGTACTGCCCGGCGCGGTACTCGTACACCCGGTCGCCGGTCGCGAGTCGTTTCGCGCCCTGGGCGATGAGCGCCAGCACCGTGCCCGACATCGACGGCGACGGCGGCCCCGACCGGCCGACCCGCGAGATCAACAGGTCGTCGATGGCGGTGTGCTGGTCCGGGCGGGCATGGCGGTCGAGCAGGTCACGTAACTCGTCGAGGCTCACCGGACCATTGGAGCAGAAGAACGATCCTCGCCACAACGAGAGGATCAGGCAAGAGCACAGGACCATCGTTCTAACGTCCTCGCTGCCCCGGCTGCTTGTATGGGTGAGTCGATATCTCATCGACAGCGTCCCCACTGGAGGAATAACCGACATGACCATCGACCACGGCTTCCACGCCACCATGACCGCACAGCCCGGCATGGGCGACGAGGTGGTCGCGCTGCTGCTCGACGCCCCCGCGCTGACGCACCCGGACTGTGTCGTCTTCCTGGTCGGACGCTCGGCCGGCGACCCCGACGTCGTCCACCTCACCGAGGGCTGGACCAGCCGGGCGGCACACGCCGAGTTCTTCACCACCGCCCCGGCGCGCGACCTCGTCACGCGACTCGAACCGCTGCTCGCCGCCGAGGCGACCTACACCGACGAGGTGCCGGTCGGCGGTAGAGCCGCCCTCTGAGCCGACACCCACCCCCGCCGACCCGAGGACCCGCCATGACGTTGCCCCGCCCCGACCTCGACCCCGACCTGCGGGCACTGCTCGCCGACCTGCCGCTGGTGGCCCGACTCGACGCCGACGTGCTCGAACAGATCCGGCCCTACGCCACCACCCCCGTGGAAACCCTGCTCGACGGCGTGTCGGTGGACCGACAGGAGATCACCGTCCCGGCCGCCGACGGCACCCCGATCCCGCTCGCCGTGCTGCGCCCCGCCGAGAGCAGCGACGGCGCACCGGCACCGTGCGTCTACTGGATCCACGGCGGCGGGATGGTCCTGGGCGACCGCTACGCCCAACTCGACATCCCGCTCGAATGGCTGGACCGCTTCGGTGCCGTGGTCGTCTCGGTGGACTACCGGCTGGCGCCCGAGGTGACCGGCACGACCCTCGTCGAGGACTGCTACCAGGGTCTGCTCTGGACCGCCACACACGCCGCCGACCTGCACATCGATCCGGCCCGCCTGGTCGTCGCCGGGGCCAGCGCGGGCGGCGGCCTGGCCGCCGGGGTGACCCTGATGGCCCGTGACCTCGGCACTCCGCCGATCGCCGCCCAGGTGCTCATCGGCCCGATGCTGGACCACCGCAACGACACCACCTCCAGCCGGCAGTACTCCGGTGGACCCGGTGTCTGGACCGGCGAGTCGAACGAGTTCTGCTGGCGCTGCGTCCTGGGTGAGGAGACCGATCGACCGGTGCCCGCGTACGTGTCGCCGACGCTCGCCGACGACCTGGGCGGACTGCCCACCACCTACGTCGACGCCGGCTCGGCCGAGGTCTTCCGGGACGAGAGCGTCGACTACGCCAGCCGGATCTGGGCCGCCGGTGGTCAGGCCGAACTGCACGTGTGGGCGGGTGGCTGCCACGGTTTCGACGCGATCCTGCCGCAGGCGGCCATCTCCAGCACGGCCCGCCGTACCCGCACCGACTGGCTCGCCCGGGTGCTGAGCTCCGACGAAGGGAACCACTGACCATGCGTATCGCCATCGTCACCGGCGGCAGTTCCGGCATCGGCCAGAGTGCCGCGCTCCAGATCGCCCGACGCGGCACCGGGGTGATCCTCACCTACCAGAACAACCCGACCGGGGCGCACGACACGGTGGCGCGCATCGAGAGCGACGGTGGACGCGCCGTCGCGTTGCCGCTCGACCTCGGCGACTCCACGCGCTTCCCGGCCTTCCACGACGCGGTGGTCACCGCGCTGCGCGACACCTGGCAGCGGGACACCTTCGACTACCTGGTCAACAACGCCGGGGCGAGCCGGACGGCGACGTTCGAGGACACCACCGAGGAACTCTTCGACGACCTCATGCGGGTGCTGTTGCGAGGGCCGTACTTCCTCACCCGGACGCTGCTGCCCCGGCTGGCCGACGGCGGCGCGATCGTCAACGTCGCCAGCAACGCCGTCGGTGCCGGCCTGGAGTCCGGCTACTCCGCCTACGGCACCATGAAGGGCGGCCTGGTGGTGCTGACCCGCTACCTGGCCAAGGAACTGAGCGGGCGGGGTGTACGGGTCAACTCGGTCTCCCCCGGCTCCACCCGCACCCGCATCGCCGGCGACGCCTTCGCCCGGCACCCGGAGGTGATCCCGCAGTTGGCGGCCCAGACCGCTCTCGGCCGGGTCGGTGAACCGGACGACATCGGGGTGGCCATCGCCGCCCTGCTCGACGACGCGGGCCGATGGATCACCGCCCAGGACATCGAGGTGTCCGGCGGTTATCGGCTCTGACGGGGGCGGCCGGGGCGGGTGGCTCGTCCGCCCGCCCCGTCGACCGGGCACCATGGTGGCCGACAGGAGGGTTGGCGACGACGCGGCGTAACGGGCATGATCGTGTTTCGCTGCGAGGGACCGTCCGGATCGTCAGATCGGGGTGGCAGGAGGGACGCCGTCGATGACGCCGGCACAACTACGCGCGTACGTCGCGGTGGTCCGGATGGGTTCGGTCAAACAGGCCGCCGCGCAACTCGACGTCTCCGAGTCGGCCGTCTCGTTGCACATCGCGCAGTTGCGCAAGGAGTTCGGCGACAAGTTGTTCACCCGTACCGCCGTCGGGCTCGCCTTCACCCCCGGCGGGCTGCGGCTGGCCAGCCGGGCCTCGGAACTGCTGGGCCTGCAGGACCGCACGGTGGTCGAGGTGACCGCGGCGGCGCGGGGACGACGGATGTTGCGGGTCGCCGCGTGCAGCCTCTTCGCCGAACTCGCCGCACCCGGCCTGATCAAGCTGTTCACCCGGCGCGCCGCCGACCTCGACGTCGAGCTGAGCGTGCGCGACGCGGGTTCCTTCGAGACGCTGCTGCTGACCCGCGCCGTGGACATCGCGATCGGTCCGCAGCCGCCGGTGGTCGACCCGGCGATCACCTGCCGGCCGGTGATGAACTACCGGCTCGTGACCGTCGTCGGACCGGAGCATCCGCTGGCCGGAGTGCGGGCGTCGGCGGCCCAACTGCGCGAGCAGACCTGGCTGCTCGGCCCCTCGGGCACCGCCCAACTGGGTGCGGTGCCGGCGATGCTGCGCCGACTCGCCGTGCCCGAGGACCGGCAGCAGATCTTCCAGAGCCACGCCGCCGCGCTCGGCGAGGCGAAACGGGGCAAGGGCATCGCGCCCGCGCTGGCGTTCACCGTCGCACCCGAGGTCCGCAGCGGTGACCTGCTGCTGCTGGCCGGGCCGCACACCCCGGTCGAGGACGGCTGGCACTCGCTGCTGCTGTCCAGTTCGGGTGCGCCCTCGGCCGCCGCGGAGCTGTCCCGGTTCGCCTCCACCTCCCGCGCCATCCAGGCGATGATGCGCGGCGCGGGCGTCAGCGTGGGTCACTTCAAGCCGGCGGTCCACGTGACGCTCTGGAGCTGACCGGCGGCGTCCAGCAGGTCCTGGAACGTACCGGCCGGCAGCAGCCGGTCGCAGTAGGGCAGCGCGGCGGCCATGCCGGCCACCCGGGGGGCGAAACCGGGTGCGCCGGCACGCGGGTTCAACCAGACGATCCGGTACGCCCGACGGCGCAGCCGGGCCATGGCGGCGGCGAGGTCGGCGGGCGGGTCGCTGTCCCACCCGTCCGACCCGATCACCACCACGGCACCGCGAACGAGATCGCCGTGGTGGGAGGCGAGCAGCGTCCGCACGTTGGTGGCGATCCGGGTGCCGCCGAAGCGGTCGGTCACCGCCACGCCGGCCCGGTCCACCGCCTCGACCGGCGAGGAGTGCCGCAGCACGGTGGTGAGCCGGGTCAGCGTCGTCGCGAACGCGAACACCTCGGCGTCGCTGACCGTGGCGAACGCCCGCATCAGGTGCAGGTAGGCGGTCGCCTGGGCCCGCATCGACTCACTGACGTCGCAGAGCAGCACCACCCGGCGCGGTCGGCGGACCTGCCGTTCGCGTACCACCTCCACCGGCTCCCAGCCGGTGCGGCGGGCCCGCGCCACGGTCGGTCGCAGCGCGATCCGCCGTCCGGCCGGACTGACCCGGTGCCGCCGGGTACGCCGGGTCGGCCAGCGGCGCACGGCGGCCCGCAACACCTCGCCGAGCAGCGCCACCTGCCCGTCGTCGAGGTCCTCGAACGGCCGGTCGGCGAGACCGGCGAGGGCGGCCGGACGCCGCTCGGGCAGGCGCAGCGCCGCGTCGGACTCCTCCGCCTCTGGCTCGTATACACATATCCGAGCC
>NZ_SISL01000277.1:0-8074 GCF_004307965.1 Verrucosispora sp. SN26_14.1
GGCGTCCGGGCACCCCCACCGCCGGTCGGTCCGCAGGTCGGCGTGCCTCGTTCCCGCCGACGCCATCTGGCCGGCTCCGGGGCGGGACCGTCGCGTCCGACGACACGGCGTCCCGCTCCGGACCGGCTCATCGATCAGCTCAGCGGCACCAGGGTGAGCAGTCGATCACGCACCGGCGGACCCGCCTCGCTGGCGGCGTCCGGATCGGGTTGGACCTCGTCACGCCAGGCCACCAACATCGCCCGCCGCTCGCGGGGTGTGGTGCCACCCCACACGCCGTGGCAGTCGCCCACTTCCAGCGCCCAGGCGAGACAGGAACCCTGCACGTCACAGCTGTTGCAGAGTGCCACCGCCGCGTCGGCCGGCTCGTTCGGTGCCGGAAAGAACGTCTCCGGATCGACGCTCTGGCATGTCCCCCTGGTACGCCAGGCTTCGTCTTGTCGCCGCTCGTGCAGCGCCCTCAACAGTCGTGGATCACGCCGTGCGGCGGCCACCTCGTGCGGACGGGGCATACGCGCCCGTGTCATCCACCCACCTCCCCCGTGGGACCAGCAATATCGATGAGCATCGTTCACAGGACGCGAACGACACCCACCACCGGCGCTGTGTTCTATCGCATTTACTGGCACGGGGACAAGTGTCTGCCGGGAAGTTGCCAGAAAGAGCCCTGCACCTTTCACCCGCAACTGCGGCAAATCACTCCCGACAATATGCGGGGTGCAATCAGAACAGGGTCGCCTCTTCCGGGCCGGCCGGGGACGACAGTGGCACCCGGGCGGTCAACCGGGGACCGTCGTTGCGGACGTCGCCGACCGCCGGCCCCACCGGGCGCACCTCCAGCCCGGCCAGCCACTCCGGTGCCGGCGGGACCAGCAGCTCCGCCGGCTCACCTCCCCCGCCCAGCCAGGTCGCCCACCGCTCCGGCGGCAGCAGCAACGGCATCCGGTCGTGCACCTCGGCCAGCTCACCCAGGGCGCCGGTGGTCACCACGCTGCACGTCATCAGCGGGTCGTCGGGGCCGCCCCAGACCGACCAGATGCCCGCGAAGGCGAGCACCGACCCGTCGCGTGGGGTCAGATAGAACGCCTGCTTGGTGCCGTCCGGTCGACGGACCCACTCGTACCAGCCGTCGGCCGGGACCAGGGCCCGACGGCGGGCGAAGGACGGCGCGTACGCCCGGCTGGTGGCGACCGTCTCGGCGCGAGCGTTGATCATGCGTGCGGCACCGGCGGGCGACCGGGACCACGGCGGCACCAGCCCCCAGCGGGCCAGACAGAGCACCCGGTGCCCCTCGGAGCTGACCCGCACCAGCGGCACCGGATCGGTCGGCGCCACGTTGTAGTCGACCGCCAGGTCGCCACCGGTCTCGTCGGCGGACTCGAACAGCCCGCTCAGGTCACCGGAGCTCCGGGTCGTGGCGTACCTCCCGCACATGTCCGACACGCTAGCGCGCCACCGGCCGGGCGGCTGTCCCGTTCATCGGGAGTGGGAAACGGCGAGGTCCGCCGACGCCCGGCACACGGCAGAATGGGAACCGTGGGGAACCTGACCGCGACCCGGCCGCTACAGCCGTGGACCGCCCCGACGGCCAGCGATCCGGTGTCGGCGTCGCTACGCCTGCCCGGGTCCAAGTCGATGACCAACCGGGCCCTGGTGCTCAGCGCGCTGGCCACCGGCCCCTCGACACTGGCCGCGCCGCTGCGCGCCCGCGACACCGAGTTGATGGCCGGTGGGCTGCGGGCGATGGGCGCGCACGTGTCGATCGCCGACGACGAGCGCTGGTTGGTCCGGCCGCACCCGCTGGTCGGCCCGGCCCACGTCGACGTCGGCCTGGCCGGCACGATCATGCGGTTCGTACCGCCGGTCGCCGGGCTTGCCGACGGCCGGGTCACCTTCGACGGCGACCCGCACGCCCGCACCCGGCCGTTGGGCCCGCTGATCGAGGCGCTGCGCTCGCTCGGCGTCCGCATCGACACCACCGGTCCGGGCAGCCTGCCGCTGGCCGTCCTCGGCACCGGGCGGGTGACCGGCGGCGAGGTGGTGATCGACGCCTCCGCCTCCAGCCAACTCGTCTCCGGCCTGCTGCTGGCGGCCCCGCGCTTCGACCGGGGCCTGGTGGTACGCCACGTCGGCCCGCCGGTGCCCTCCGCGCCCCACCTGCGGATGACCGTGCAGATGCTGCGCTCGGCCGGCGCGGCAGTGGACGACAGCACGCCGGACGTGTGGGTGGTCGAACCGGGCCCGTTGACCGGGCGCGGCTGGCAGATCGAGCCCGACCTCTCCGGCGCGGTGCCGTTCTTCGCCGCCGCGCTGGTCACCGGCGGCGAGGTGACGCTCCAGGGCTGGCCGGGCAGCAGCGCACAGCCGGTGGAGCGGCTCCGCTCGCTGTTGCAGCAGATGGGCGCGGAGGTCGCGCTCACCACCGAGGGGCTCACCGTACGCGGCACCGGGACGGTCCACGGGCTGCGCGCCGACCTCTCGGACGTCAGCGAGCTGACCCCGGCCCTGACCGCGCTGGCGATGCTGGCCGACTCCCCCTCGGTGTTCACCGGCGTCGAGCACATCCGGGGGCACGAGACCGACCGGCTGGCCGCGTTGGCGCGGGAGTTCGCCGCGCTGGGTGCGGACGTCACCGAGGCGTCCGACGGGTTGGAGATCCGCCCCCGACCGCTGCGGGGTGGCGTGTTCCACACCTACGATGACCACCGGATGGCGCACGCCGCGGCGATCACCGGCCTGGCCGTCCCCGGCATCGAGTTGAACGACGTGGCGTGCACCTCGAAGACCATGCCCGAGTTTCCGGCACTATGGTCGGCGATGGTGACCGGCAAGAGCTGACCGACGACGGAGGGGCGGACCTGGCGACCAAGCGACGCGAGTACGACGAGGACGACGTCCGGGTCCGGCCCGGCAAGTCCTCGCGTCCGCGTACCCGCACCCGCCCCCGGCACTCCGACGCCCGGGACGGCTTCGTCTTCGCGGTGGACCGGGGACGCTACACCTGCGTGCTGACCGGAGCCGGGCCCGACGACCCCACCGTCACCGCGATGCGCGCCCGCGAGCTGGGCCGCAAGTCGGTGGTGGTCGGAGACCGGGTGGCCCTGGTCGGGGACACCTCCGGCGCGGCCGGGGCGCTGGCCCGCATCGTCCGGATCGCCCCCCGCCACTCGGTGCTGCGGCGGACCGCCGAGGACGACGCCAGCACCGCCGAGGGGCGGCTGGAACGGGTGGTCGTCGCCAACGCCGACCAGCTCGTGATCGTCAGTGCGCTGGCCGACCCGCCGCCGCGTACCGGATTCATCGACCGCTGCCTGGTGGCGGCCTACGACGCGGACATCGAGCCGCTGCTCTGCCTGACCAAGGCCGACCTGGCCGGGCCCGAGGCGGTGCTCGACTACTACACCGAGCTCGAACTGCCGTACGTGCTGATCCGGCCGGACTCGCCGCTGGACGCCCTCCGCAGCCTGCTCGCCGGCCGGGTGTCGGTGCTCGTCGGGCACTCCGGGGTGGGCAAGTCGACGCTGGTCAACCGGCTGGTCCCGGAGGCCGACCGGGCGGTCGGCACGGTCAGCGCGATCGGCCGGGGGCGACACACCTCGACCAGCGCGGTGGCGTTGCGGCTGCCTGCCCTGCCGGGCGCCGCGGACGCCCCGGGCTGGATCGTGGACACGCCGGGCGTCCGCAGTTTCGGGCTGGCACACGTCTCGGCCGAGAGCCTGCTGCACGGCTTCCCCGACCTCGTCGAGGCCACCGCCGACTGTCCGGCCAACTGCCCGCACACCGCCGACGAGGCCGACTGCACGCTGGACGCCTGGGTGGCGCAGGGGCGGGCGGATCCGCGCCGGCTGGCCTCGTACCGCCGCTTGCTGGCCTCCCGCTCCGGCGACCTGGAGCCACGCGGCGAGGTCGAGCCGCGCGGGCACCCGGAGTGAGCCGCGCCCAGGTCACGACGGCCCGGCGGGACCGGCCGCGACCGGCGTCGCTACCGTGTCCGGCATGACCGGGTACGCCGACGATCTCGCTCTCGCCCACCGGCTCGCCGACGCCGCCGACGCCATCTCGGCGGCCCGGTTCCGCGCGCTCGACCTGCGGGTGGAGGCGAAGCCCGACCTCACCCCCGTCTCCGACGCGGACACCGCCGTGGAGCGCGCGATCCGGTCGCTGCTGACCGCGCACCGGCCGGACGACGGGCTGCTCGGCGAGGAGTACGGCGCGTCGCCGGCCGCCGGCACCCGGCAGTGGGTGGTGGACCCGATCGACGGCACCAAGAACTTCGTCCGGGGAGTGCCCGTCTGGGCCACCCTGATCGCCTTGCTGGAGGACGGCCGACCCGTCGCCGGGCTGGTCTCCGCACCGGCCCTGGGCCGCCGCTGGTGGGCGGCGACCGGCACCGGTGCGTACGCAGGCCCGGACGCCGCCTCGGGCGAACCGATCCGGGTCTCCGCCGTCGCGGAGCTGGCCGACGCGAGCTTCTGCTACTCCTCCCTCAGCGGCTGGGAGGAGGCCGGTCGGTTGGCGCCGATGCTCCAACTGATGCGGGACACCTGGCGCAGTCGCGCCTACGGCGACTTCTACGGTTACATGCTGCTGGCCGAGGGCGCACTGGACGTCATGGTCGAACCCGAGCTGTCGCTCTGGGACGTGGCCGCATTGGTACCCATCGTGACCGAGGCGGGGGGTACCTTCACCGATCTGGCCGGTCGACCGGCCCCCGCCGGAGGCGAAAACAGCGCGGTGGCCAGCAACGGAATACTGCACGCCGAACTCCTCGACAGGCTCGGTCGGCCCGCCGCGCACTGACGTCCGGTTACCTCTATCCTCGCCAGGTGGCTACCTCGGGTTGGTGTTTTCTCGCGGCGATGATCGTCGCGTACGGCGTTGCCAACCTGTTGCAGTCGGTCGCCGCAGCCCGCACCACAGTGCAGCACACCTTCGATCCCGGTCTGCTGCTGCGCCTGGCCGGACACCGCGCCTACCTGATCGGCCTGGTCTGCCAGGTGGGCGGCTTCGTGCTGGCCTTCCTGGCCCGCCGCGACCTGCCGCTGTTCCTGGTGCAGGCCAGCGTGGCGGCCGGGCTCGGGGTCACCGCGATCCTCGGTGTCCTGGTGCTGAAATGGCGGCTGCCGGTGGCCGAGGTGGTGCTGCTGCTCCTGCTCTTCGCCGGGATCACCGCGTTGGTGCTCGCCGCCCAGCCGGCACAGTCCAAGCCCCTCGGCACCGCCGGGATGATCGCCCTGCTGGTGACGCTCGGCGTGATCGCGGTGCTGGGTTTCTTCGCGGTCCGGCTACGCGGCGCTCCCGGCTCGGTGGCGCTCGGCTCGCTGGCCGGGCTGGCCTTCTCCGCCGCCGCGATCGCCGCCCGCCCGTTGGCCTCCGCACCGACCTGGGACGCGTTCCTCGCCGACCCGCTGCTCTACGTGCTGGTCGGGCACTCCGTGGTCGGGCAGCTGCTGCTCGGCCTGGCGATGCAGCGCGGCTCCACCACGGCGGCGGTGGCCGCGATGGACGCCGCCGGGGCGGTCCCCGCCGCGATCGTCGGGCTGCTGCTGCTCAACGACAAGATCTGGCCCGGCCGGGAGTGGCTGGCCGGAGTCGGTTTCCTGGTCACCCTCGCCTCGGTCATCGGCCTCACCCGGTACGCCGAGCCGCAGCACCACCACGCCGTCGCCCAGGAGACCTCGCGGGCGGTCGTCGCCGGCAAGCCGCTGATCGGGCCGCAGCCGAGCCGGGCACGCCCGGGCGGCACGGACGGGCCGATGCCGCACCCCGCCGCCCAGCTCTCCCAGACCGGCTCCGGTCTGGCTCAGGCCGCCTCGACGGGCCTGCGCCGGCCGACCACCCGCTCGTAGAGCCGTTCCAGGGCGGAGGCGGTCCGCTCCCAGGTGTAGCTGCACCGGACCCGGTCCACCGCCGCGTGCCCGTACGCGAACCGGCCCGCGTTGTCGGTGAGCACCCGACGCAGCGTCATCCCCAGCGTCCGGACGTCGCCCGGCGACACCAGCTTGCCGGTCACCTCGTCCACCACCGCGTCGGCGATACCGCCCATCGCGTAGCCGACCACCGGCACCCCGCAGGCCATCGCCTCCAGCGACACCCGTCCGGCCGACGAGTAGTGCGGGGTGCAGGCGACCACGTCGGCCGAGCGGTACCAGGTGGCCATCTGCTCGTGCGGCACGGCGCCCACCAGGTGCACCTGCTCCCCCACGCCGATCCGCTCGGCCAGTTCCCGCAGCCGACGGGCCTCGGTGTGCTGGGCCAGCCCCTCGGCCGGCGGGCCACCAGCGATCACCAGTTCCGCGTCGCCCACCAGGCGCATCGCGCGGATCAGATCGTCCTGCCCGTGGCCTGGGGAGAGCCCGCCGACGGAGAGGATCCGGGGACGCTGGTCCCGGGGTGCCGCCTCGCCGTCGGGGTGGAACCGGTCGATGTCCACTCCGGTCGGCACCATCGCCACCGAGCTGCGTTGCAGACCCATCCGGGTCAGCTCGTCGACCTCGTCGTTGCACTGGGCGACGGCCATGTCCACCGCCCGGGTCAGCGCCCGTTCCAACGGGATGCGGGTGCCCGGCCCGTCGTACTGCGAACCGAGGTGGCGGAGCTGCTCCATGCCGAGAGAGTGGAACGTCTGCACCACCGGGATGTCGGTCTCCCGGACCGCCTGCGCGGCGGCGAGTCCACCGACCCAGTAGTGGCCGTGCACGACCTCCGGCGTCCAGTCGCCGGACCACCGGTCGGCCAGCCACTGGCCGAACGCCGGCACGTACGGCACCAGCTCGGCGGTGGGGATCGGGGTGATCGGACCCACCGGGGCCCGTTCCATCCGGTACCCGTCGACGAGGTCGCTCTCGGCGACCTCCGGATCGTCCCGTCGGGTGTAGACCCGGACGTCGTGGCCTCTCCCCGCCAGTTCGGCGGCGACCCGTGCGATGTGCTGGTAGGTGCCGACGACGTTACCGTCGCCGGACGGCGGCGAAGCGGCGTGGGCGCAGACGAGGCCGACGCGCATGGGTCACCTCCATGCGGATGGGGCGGTGGTCTCCGGTCAGAGCGTCCCATTAACCGGGCTCCGACGAGCCGAAACATGGCAGATCCCCTGGTGTCCGGCGCGCATGACCCGGACACCAGGGGGTACCGATGAGGAATGCCCCTCGCCCGAAAGCTCGCCGACGCGACCGTGGTGATCACCGGAGCTTCCAGTGGCATCGGTACGGCGACCGCCTACGCGCTGGCCCGTCGCGGCTGCGCCGTGGTGCTGGCCGCCCGCTCCGCGCCGGCCCTGGACCGGGTCGCCGGGCACTGTCGTGAGCTGGGCGGTCGGGCGCTTGTGGTGCCGACCGACGTCACCGACCCGGCGGCGGTGCACCGGCTGGCGGCCGCCGCGGCGGCCGAGTTCGGCCGGATCGACGCCTGGATCAACAACGCGGCGGTCGGCGCGGTCGGGTTGTTCGACGAGATCCCGGAGGCGGAGTTCCGCCGGGTGCTGGACGTGAACCTGCTCGGCAGCGCCCACGGCATCCGGGCCGCACTGCCGTACCTGTCGGCTGCCGGTGGCGGTGTGGTGGTCAACAACGCCTCGATACTGGCCGAGGTGGCGATGCCCTACCAGTCGCCGTACAACGCCGCCAAACACGGCATCCGGGGGCTGGCCGACACGGTCCGCCAGGAGTTGCGGCTCACCGGGCGCGGTGCGATCTCGGTCTGCACCGTGCTGCCGGCCACCATCGACACGCCGTTCTTCCGGCACGCCGCCAACCACAGCGGCCGGGAACTGACGCCCCCGCCGCCGGTCTACCCGCCGGAGGTGGTGGCCGAGACGATCGTCCGGCTGCTGCGCAAGCCGCGCCGCGAGGCGTACGCGGGCGGGGCCGCCCGGCTGATCGGCCTGCCCTGGCGCCTCGCTCCGGCCGCGGCCGAGCGCCTCCTCGGCTGGTACGTCCACCGCACCCAGTTCGGGCCCGCCCCGCGCGCCGAGAGCAGCGGGAACGTGTTCCGCCCGGACGCCGAGGCGCTGCCGGAGGGCGGCTGGTCCGGGCGGCGCCGGCAGCTCGTCCGGATGACCGCCGCAGTCGGCCTG
>NZ_SISL01000278.1:0-8023 GCF_004307965.1 Verrucosispora sp. SN26_14.1
GACGGGCTGCTCGCCGGACGACTCCGGCCCCGCCCCGGTCGGACCTGGCACCGCCCCGGTCGGACCCGGCGGTGTCGTGGGCCAACCCGGCGGTGTGGTGTGCCACTCGGGCGGCGGGAGTGGACCGGGACGGGCCGGGCGGGGAGCGGGGGCCAGACGGGGGGAGAGCCGGTGGGCGAGCAGCGCCAGCAGCGCGGCGGTCACGGCCAGCGCGGCCAGGTACGCCTCGTGGTGCACCGGGGGGATCGTCCGCAACAGCCCGAGCACGCCCATCGCGAGCGCCCCGACCAGCCAGCCCCGGCCGGCGGCGCGGATCGTCGTCGAGCGGGGGACCAGGGCCAGCGGCAGCGTGGCGGCACCGATCAGGAGCACGGTGAACAGTGCGGCCAGCGGCCAGAGCGGCACGAACCGGTCCAGCCCGCTGAGCAGCAGCACCTGGTCGACCAGCCAGCCACCGGCCTGTGTCAGCAGGGCGATGGTGACTGTCGCCCCGCCGACCAGCACCGCCGCGACAACGGCCCAGGGGCTCCCGGCGTCACCGGACGTCAAGTGATCGTCACGCATCCGCACACCCTACGGTCCGGCCTCCACCGGTCGTCCCCGGCGGCCGTGGCATGCCACCAGGTGATCGCTGCGGCTACCGTGGACGGGTGCGCGATCCCCACGTCTTGCGATCCGTTGCCGGCCAGCTCTCGCCCGCCCGCCGGGCCGACGACCTGCGTCGGCTACGGGCCGAGCGCTTCGACGTTCTGGTCATCGGCGGTGGTGTGACCGGTGCAGGTGCCGCCGTCGACGCGGCCTCCCGGGGGCTGAAGGTGGCCCTGGTCGAGGCCCGCGACTTCGCGGCCGGCACGTCCAGCCGGTCCAGCAAACTGATCCACGGCGGCCTGCGCTACCTGGAGCAGTTGGAGTTCCACCTGGTGCACGAGGCGCTCACCGAGCGGGGTCTGCTGGCCACCCGGCTGGCGCCGCACCTGGTGCGTCCGGTGCCGATCCTGGTGCCGCTTCCCGCCGGGCAGGGCGTACGCGATCTTCCGGCCCGGGTGCTGCGGCGGGCCTACTACGGCGCCGGGGTGGCCGCGTACGACGCCTTCGCGGGTCTCTTCGGCGGTGGCCGGGGCATGCCGTTGCACCGGCACCTCAGTCGCGAGGGCGCCCGCCGGGTCTTCCCGAGCCTGCGGACCGAGGGACTGGCCGGCGCGATCCGCTACTACGACGGTCAGGTGGACGACGCCCGCCTGGTGGTGACGCTGGCCCGGACCGCGGCGAGCCTGGGCGCGACGGTGGTGAGCAGCACCCGGGCGGTCGGGCTGATCCGGCAGGCCCGGGAGGTGACCGGGGTGCGGGTCCGTGACCTGGAGTCGCCCGCCGGGTCCCCGGAGGGCGAGTTCGAGGTACGCGCCCGCACCGTGATCGCCGCCACCGGCGTGTGGACCGACGACATGTCACGGATGCTCGACGACGTCGGGTTGCGACGTGGCATCCGGGTCCGGGCGTCCAAGGGGGTGCACCTGGTGGTGCCCCGCTCGGCGATCACCGGTGAGACCGGGCTGATCCTGCGTACCGCCCGGAGCGTGTTGTTCGTGATCCCGTGGGGCGGGCACTGGATCATCGGCACCACGGACACCGACTGGCAGTTGGACCGCTCGCATCCGGCGGCCTCCGCCAGCGACATCGACTATCTGCTACAACAGGTGAACACCGTGCTGGACCGGCCGCTCACCACGGCCGACATCGAGGGCGTCTACGCCGGGCTGCGCCCGTTGTTGGCCGGCGAGGCCGACTCCACCTCGAAGCTGTCCCGGGAACACGCCGTCATCGAGCCGATGCTCGGGTTGTTGCTGGTGGCCGGCGGCAAGTACACGACGTACCGGGTGATGGCCTCGGACGTGGTCGACCGGGCCGCGCACCGGCTCGGGGCACAACGTCCCTCGCGCACCGCCGACCTGCCGTTGCTCGGCGCGGACGGGTACGCGTCGATGTGGCGGGACCGGGCCGACCTGGCCCGCCGGCACGGGGTGCCGGTCGGTGTGGTCGAGCACCTGCTGGAGCGTTACGGCAGCCTGGCCCTGGACCTGCTCGCCCTGATCGACGCCGACCCGTTGCAGGCGTCTCCGCTGGCCGGTGCGCCGGAGTACCTCGCGGCGGAGGTGACCTACGCGGCCCGTGCCGAGGGCGCGCTGCACCTGGAGGACGTGCTCACCCGGCGTACCCGGGTCTCCTTCGAGACCACGCACCGGGGGCTGGAGTCGGCCGGACACGCGGCCGAGTTGATGGGTGCGGTGCTGGGCTGGGACGAGGCACGGCGGGAGCGCGAGGTGACGCACTACCGGGCACGGGTGGAGGCGGAGCGGCAGTCGCAGTTGATGCCGGACGACGCGACGGCGGACGCCGCCCGGCTGGGTGCGCCGGACGTGCGCGGCTATCCGGCGGACCGTGGTGCCGACGACGGGGCGGCGGGGCTGCCACGCTGACCAGGTCCATTCTGGATATCGCTGCCGGTGGATGTCCGTCCGGACGGTTCCGTGCCCTACCTACGGTAAGGTAAGTTCCGCGCGTGATAGCGCAACCCTGGTCACGGCTGCTGTCCCTGCCCGTCACCGCCCTGGTGGTGGTCGCCCTGAGCGGATGCGCCCCGTTCGGCCAGCGCGCCGAACCGGAGACGTCGGTGAGCGGACCGGCCGCCGACCAGCCGGGTGCCGGCGGCGCCGCGACCAGCGGCCAGGGGCGGGTCAGCCTGTTGCAGAACCTCGGCAGCGACGGGCCGCTGCGCACCCTGAACGTGACCCCCGACGGCCGCTGGGAGTGCATCGACTGTGCCGGCGACGGCGTCACCTCGACCGGCACACTCAACGAGGAACTCCGCGAGCGGTTGCAGCAGTTGCTCGCCGATCCGAGGCTGGCCCGGGAGACCGACGAGGCCCGGGGTTACCGGGTCACCTGCGTCGGCGCGTTGACGTCCAGCCTGCTCACCTCGGCGGGCCTGATCACCTCGCAGGACTGCCCCGGCGAGGAACGACCCGAGGTGGCCGAGGAGATCCTGCTGCTGCTCACCCAGAACACCCCGGCCGAGATGGTCGGCTGAGGCGGCCCGTCAGAAGCACCCCGCCCCCGGACGGCCCGGATCAGAGCACCTTGCCGGGGTTGAGCAGCCCGGCCGGGTCGAGTGCGTCCTTGATCGCCTGATGCACCCGGACGCCCACCGGCCCGATCTCGCGGGCCAGCCACTCCCGCTTGAGCAGCCCGACGCCGTGCTCGCCGGTGCAGGTGCCGCCGAGTGCCAGGCCGAGTCGCATGATCTCGTCGAAGGCCCGGCGGCCCCGCTCCAGACTGGCCGGATCGGCCCGGTCGACCACGATGTTGGGGTGCATGTTGCCGTCACCGGCGTGACCGACCACACCGATCGGCACCCGGCACTCGGCGGCGATCCGGGCGACCCCGTCGAGCAGCGCGGCCAACGCCGCCCGGGGCACCGCCACGTCGTCGATGATCAGCCCACCGTTGCCGTCCGGATACGTGTCCGAGGCGTACTTCTCCATCGCCGGGTGCGCCAGGCGTCGGGCCTGGAGGAGGGCGGCGGCCTCCACCGCGTCGGTGGCCGCGTACACCTCGGCGGCACCGGCCGCCGTGCAGACGGCGGCCAGCTCGGCCAGGTCCTCGGCGGCGCGGGGACCGGTGTCGGCGGCGGCCAGCAGCAGCGCCTCGGCGTCGGTGCGCAACCCCATCGGCCGGTACGCCTCGATCGCCACCAGGTGGGTGCGGTCGAGCAGTTCGAGCAGGCTGGGGGAGAGGCCACGGGCGGCGATCCGGGCCACCGCGTCGCCCGCCTCGGCGGTGGAGCCGAAGACCGCCACCATCGTCAACGACTCCGCCGGAGCGGGCCGCAGCGCCACGGTCACCTCGGTGACCACCCCGAGGGTGCCCTCGGAGCCGACGAAGAGCCGGGTGAGGTCGTACCCGGCGACCCCCTTGGCGGTACGCCGGCCGGTGCGCAGCACCTCACCGGAGGCGAGCACCACCTCCAGGCCGAGCACGTACTCGGTGGTGACGCCGTACTTGACGCAGCACATCCCGCCCGCGTTGGTGGCGACGTTGCCGCCGATCGTGGACGACTCCCAGGAACCCGGGTCCGGCGGATACCACAGGCCCTGCTCGGCCACGGCGGCGCTGAGCGCCGCGTTGACCACGCCGGGCTGGACCACCGCGATCCGACTCACCGGGTCGATCTCCAGGATGGTGTCCATCGCCACCGTGCTCAACACCACCGCGCCCGCGACGGCGTTCGCCGCACCGGCCAGACCGGTCCGCGCGCCCTGCGGCACCACGGGTACGCCGTGCCGCCCGGCCGCCCGGACCACGGCGGCCACCTCCTCGGTGCTGCGCGGCCGGACGACCGCCAGTGGGGTGCCGGACGCGCACAGGTCGGCCTCGTCCCGCTCGTGCCCGCGCAGCAGGTCCGGGTCGGTGAGGACGGCGTCCGGGCCGAGCGCGGCGCGGAGGTCGTCGAGGAGGCTGGCCATGGGCCGAGGCTACGACCGGCCGCTGGCGATCATCAACCTCGGGTCGCTGCCGGGTACCGTGACTGCCGTGATCTTCGTGGACCGGCCGGCCTGGCCGGCACGGGGCCGACTCTGGTCCCACCTGATCAGTGACGTCTCCGTCGCCGAGCTGCACGCCTTCGCCGAGGCGCTCGGTGCGCCCCGGCGCGGCTTCGACCGGGACCACTACGACATCCCGGCGGAACGCTTCGCGATGGCGGTCTGGCTCGGCGCGCAGGTGGTGCCGAGCCGCGAGATCGCCCGGCTCCTGCGGGCCACCGGCCTACGTCGCCCCAAACACCTCGCCGCCCGGGTCCCGGCCGGTGAGGGCGGCCAGCTCGCGGGTCAGGTTGGCCCGGGCCCGCGCCTGTCCGGCGTCGGCCAGCGGAGCTGACCGGAACAGCGCGGGCAGGGCGATCAGCCCGGAGAGCACCCGGGCCCGACCGACCCGGTAGTCCGGCTCCGGCACGTGGGCGTACTCCCGCCGGATCGCCGCCGCGTACCTGTCGTACTCCGGCTCGGGTGCGGCCAGCACCGCCAGGTCGGCGTCGCAGAGCAGTACGCCGTCGGCGTCCGCCGGGTCCACCGCGTGCCCGGCGGTGAGCAGGACCAACCGGCCGACCTCGGCCACCTCGGCGGCGGGCAGCCCGACCCGGGTGAGCAGGACCTCCGCGAGCGCCGCGCTGTCACGTTCGTTGCGGTCGCCGGGCGCCCGGGGGTCGTACACCGCGTCGTGGCACCAGGCGGCGAGCCGGACCAGATCGGGCTGGTGCGCGGCGGGTGCGTACCGGTCGACGACGTCGAGCACGGCGGTCAGGTGGTCGAGGGTGTGGTAGTGGCGGTGCGGCTCCTGCCACCGGGCGACCAGCTCGGCCCCGGCGTCGTCCACCGCCGTCGGCCGGGTCGCGCCCGCCGAGAGGGCGGCGGCGCGCCACCGGTGCGTCAGCCCCGTCACCCGCACGAGTCTGCCGCACCGGCCGGGGGTCCGCGTCGCGGCGGTTCCGGATCCGTGCCGGCCCGGCCCGAACCGCCTCCGGCGGGCGTCGCGTCCGGCAGTGTTCCAGAACGGGCGGACCGTCACCCGACGGGAGGATGCACCCGGTCGGCGAGGAATGTCCCGACGTGCGGCGGGTAGTCGCGGCCATGGCGGTGGCCCGGGACCGACGATTCACCCTGCTACGCGGCAACCGCATGCGGGACGGCCTGTCGGACGTGGACACCCAGCGGATCGCGGAGACGGTGGCGCAACTGCACCACCGGGGCAAGGCCACCCTCAAGGACCGCCTGCACCGGGTCCGGATGTCGCTCGCCCTGGCCCTCCAGGCGGGTCTCGCGGCCGGGCTGGCCTGGGTGGCCGCGCACGAACTGCTGGGCAATCCGCAGCCGGTCTTCGCCCCGATCTCGGCGGTCGGCACCCTCGCCGTCTCGGTGGGCCAGCGGTTCCGCCGGACCGCCGAGCTGATCATCGGGGTGGGTGTCGGGGTGTTCGTCGGTGACCTGCTGGTCTATTTCCTGGGCACCGGTCCGTGGCAGCTCGCGTTGATCGTCACCTCGGCGATCCTGCTCACCATCTTCGCCGGTGGCAGCGTCGCCATCGTCATCCAGGCGGCGGCCACCGCGGTGCTGATCGCGACGCTCAGCCCCTCCGTCGAGGACCTGGAGATCCCCCGGTTCATCGACGCGCTCGTCGGCGGCAGCATCGCGTTGCTGGTCACCGCCGTCCTGCTGCCGCTCAACCCGCTACGGGTGCTCAACCGCGCCGCCCGGCCGGCCCTGGACCTGCTCGCCGAGCAACTCGACAACGCCGCCGACGGCCTGCGCGACCGGGACCGCGACCGGATCCAGGAGGCGCTGGACCGGCTGCGGAACAACAAGGAGGAACTGTCCGCACTCAGCGAGGCGATCGAGGGGGCGAAGGAGACCGCCCTGCTCTCCCCGGCACGCTGGCACCGGCGCAGCGAACTGACCCACTACGCGGAGGCGGCCGAGCCGATCGACCGGGCGATGCGCAACAGCGGCACGCTGATCCGGCGGGCCGTCACCCTCGTCGAGGACGACGAACCGGTCCCGGGGCCGATGCCGGACGCGATCGCACACCTCGCCGAGTCGGTCCGTCTGCTCAAGAAGGAGTTCGCCCAGGGCGAGGAGCCCGAGCAGGCCCGGGAACGGTCGCTGCGCGCGGTCAGCGAGGCCGGCCGGGCGTACGCCGAGGGGGTCGGGTTCTCCGGCAGCGTGGTGGTGGCCCAGGTGCGTACCACCGCCAGCGACCTGATGGTGGCGTCGGGGATCAGCCAGGAGGAGGCGAACCGGCTGGTCCGGCAGTCCTTCGGTGAGCTGGACCGGCCGGGTGCGCCGTCCGGCCCGGAACCGGCCGCCAAGGCGCCCACCGCACCCCCGGTCGGCTGAGCCGGGGGCGGGGTGCCGATGCGCCGGGCCGGGTGGGCTCGGCATGACTACGCTGACCGCATGGCCGACACCCCGTCCGGCGGATACCTGCCGCCGTCGCCTCCCGTGCCCGGCGCGCCACCCGGTGGCCCCGGTACGCCCGGCATGCCGCGTCGCCGGTTCCGCTGGCGGCGGGCGCTGGTGCTGGCCGGGGTGATCCTGGTGATCGCGGCCAGCGCGATCTTCATCATCTTCACGCTCGGTGCCAGTCTCGGCGGGGAGGCGTTGCTGGTCGGTACGGCCGCCGCGATCCTGCCGGTCCCGGTGCTGGTGGCCTGCTTCCTCTGGCTCGACCGGTACGAGCCGGAGCCGTTGAAATACCTCGTCTTCTGCTTCGCGTGGGGTGCCTTCGTCTCCACCTCGATCTCGTTGCTGGTGAACGAGACGGCCGCCAACTGGTTCGACGACCAGGGACTGCCCGCCGGTCTGACCGCGGTGCTGGTCGCGCCGTTCATCGAGGAGCTGACCAAGACCCTCGGCCCGATCCTGCTGCTGATCTTCCGGCGGCGGGAGTGGTCGGGCATCACCGACGGGCTGGTCTACTGCGGACTCTCCGCGATCGGCTTCGCGATGGTGGAGAACATCCTCTACCTCGGCGGCCTCGGGTACGCCTCCGGCGTCGAGCAGTACGGCCCGGCGACCGGTGCGCAGCAGGTCATCGCCATCTTCATCGGCCGGATCCTGCTGTTCGGCTTCGCCCACCCACTGTTCACCTCGTTGGCGGGTATCGGGCTCGGTATCGCCGCCCGGGCGGCGGACCGGCGGGTCCGTTTCTTCGCCCCGGTCGCCGGTCTGCTGCTGGCGATGATGCTGCACGGCGCGTGGAACCTGCTGCCGACGCTGGCCGAGGCCACCGGCGAGGTGCTGATCTCGGTGGTCGGCATCGTCGGGGTGATGGTGCCGATCTTCTTCGGCATGGTCGGTTTCGCGGTCTGGCTGCGGGCCTGGGAGGGCCGGCTCACCGAGCGGACCCTGCCCGACTACGTCCGCGCCGGCTGGCTGACCCCGCCGGAGGGGGCGGCTGTCTCGTGTACACATCT
>NZ_SISL01000279.1:0-8045 GCF_004307965.1 Verrucosispora sp. SN26_14.1
GCCCGCAGCGGTTCGGCGATGGAGTCGCCGACGGTACGCCTCGGGCTCAGCGACCCGATCGGGTCCTGGAAGACGAGCTGGGCGCGGGTCCGCAGTCGACGCAGTTTCCGGCCTCGGGGTGCGGGGCGGCCCGGTTGCCGGACCAGGTGCTGCCCGGCGACGGCGACGGACCCGGAGGAGGGTGCGACCAGCCCCATGATGAGTTTGGCGAGGGTGCTCTTGCCGCAGCCGCTCTCGCCGACCACGCCGAGCGTCTCGCCGGGTGCCAGGCGCAGGCTCACGCCGCGCAGCGCATGGTGTCCGCCGGAACCGAAGCGGCTGCGGTAGACCACGTGCGCGTCCTCGATCTCCAGCACGGCGGACCCGGTCTCGGTCGGGCCGGGCTCGGCAGCCGGGGTGGGCGCCGCCTCGTCGGTGGTGATCGCGCCGGTCTGCGGGTGGTAGCAGGCCAGCGACCAGTCGGCGGCAGGCGCGTCCGTCCCACCGGCCGGCGCGTCCATCGGGGTGGTGGGCGGACGGCTGCTGGTGCAGGTGTCGTCGGCGTGCGGGCAGCGGGCCGCGAACGGGCACTGGTGCGGTGCCTCGCGCAGCAGCGGCATGGCGCCGGGGGTGGCCACCACCGGTCGACCGCCGACGTCGGGCACCGAGCGCAGCAGCGCCCGGGTGTAGGGGTGCGCCGGTTCCCGGAAGACCTGGTCGGCCGGGCCGCTCTCGACCACCGTGCCGGCGTAGAGCACCACCACCCGGTCGCAGACCTCGGCGATCGACGCGAGGTCGTGCGAGATCAGCAGGACACTGCGACCGTCCACCTCGGCGGCGTGCCGGAACTGGCGCAGGATCTCCCGGGTGAGCGTCACGTCCAGGCCGGTGGTCGGCTCGTCGGCGATCAGCAGACCCGGTGCGCAGCCGGTGGCCAGCGAGATCATCACCCGCTGGGCCATGCCTCCGGACAGCTCGTGCGGGTACGCCTCCAGGCGGCGTTGCGGGTTGCGGATGCCGACCGCCTCGAACAGCTCCCGCGCGGCCTCGCGGGCCCGTTCGGCGGACATGTCCTGGTGGGTGACGAGCCGGTCGGTGAGCTGGCGTCCGACGGTGCGGGTGGGGCTGAGCGCCCCGCGCGGGTTCTGGAAGCAGATCGCCGCCCCGCGTCCCCGGTGGGCGGCGAGGGCCGTCTCGTCCATCCGCAGCACGTCCGCGTCGTCGAAGCGGACCCGCCCGCTGGCGTGCGCGCCGGTGGGCAGCAGGCCGACCACCGCACGGGCCACCATGCTCTTGCCGCCGCCGCTCTCGCCGACCAGGCCGACCACCTCGCCGGGCCGGACGGTGAGGCTGACGTCGCTGAGGGCGGCCACCTGCCGGCCGGCACGGTGGATGACCACGGAGAGGTTCTCGATGGAGAGCATGGTTACCGCCGCTTCGCGTTCGCGCGTTCCTGCAGGCCCTCGCCGAGCAGGCTGAACCCCAGCACGGAGACGAACAGGGCCAGGCCGGGCGGCACACTGGTCCACCACCGGCCGCCGACCACGTCCGGTGCACCGAGGCTGATCATGGCGCCCCACTCGGCCTCCGGGATGCTGACGCCCAGTCCGAGGAAGGAGAGCCCGGCCAGGGTGAGCATCGCCCAGCCGCAGTTCAGCGGTGCGATCGTCCGGACCGGGGTGAGGCTGTTGGGCAGCAGGTGCCGCCAGAGGATGCCGGTCGTCGAGGCCCCGGAGGTCACCGCGGCGTCGACGAAGGGCAGTTCCCGCTGGGTGCGGACCTCGGCGCGGACCAGTCGGGCGTACGCGGGGGCGTTCACCGCCGCGATGGTGATGATGAGGTTGACCGTCCCGTTGCCGAGCAGGGCCGCCACCGCCAGGGCCAGGATGAAGGTGGGGAACGCCTGGAAGATGTCGACGACCCGCATGAGGACGTCGTCGATCCAGCCGCCCCGGTAGCCGGCCACCAGGCCGAGCAGCGTGCCGACCACCACCGCCAGGGCCACCGCGGCGACCGCGATGCCCAGGTCCAGCCGGGCCGCGTGCAGCACCCGGCTCCAGATGTCCATCCCGTTGGTGTCGGTGCCGAGCAGGTGCGCGCCGCCCGGGGCGGCCAGGGTGGCGTTCGGGTCGACCTCGGTGGCGCCCCAGGAGGAGAGCAGTGGCGCGGCCAGGGCGGCCAGCGCGACCACGGCCAGGATGGTCGCGCCCGTGATGATCAGGATGCGGGAGAAGCGGTCGTCCCGACTGCCGGTGACGATCACCGCGTCGGCGCCGGCGTCCCCGGGGCCGACACCGCGCAGGTCTGCCATCAGATCCTCACTCTCGGGTCGAGGATCGCGTGGACCACGTCGGCGATGAGGAACACCAGCACGTAGCAGAGCGCGATCACCACAACGGACGCCTGCACCACCGGGTAGTCCCGGTACAGCAGGCCGCGCAGCGCCCACTGGCCGAAGCCCTGCCAGGAGAAGACGTACTCGACCAGGACGGTCGAGCCGATGGCGGTGCCGAAGACCAACGCGGCCAGGGCCGGCAGCCGCAGCAGCGTGGAGCGCAGCAGGTAGCCGTAGAGCAGGGTCCGTTGCGGCAGCCCGTGCGCCGCCGCCGCGGTGTACGCCTCGGAGTTGAGCACCTCCAGCGCCGACGCCCGGACGCTGCGCAGCAGCGGTGCCATCACGCCGACGACCAGGGTCAGCACCGGCAGCGCCAGGTACGCGGCGGCGCTGGCCAGCGCCGGTCCGTTCCCGGTCAGCGCGGCGTCGACGAGGCCGGCGCCGGTCAGCGGGGTCAGGTTCGTGTCCGGGTCGACCCGTCCGCTGGGCGCCGGGAACCAGCCCAGCATGCTGTAGCCGACCAGCACGAGCACCAGGCCCAGCCAGAACTCCGGGATGGAGTTGCCGACCAGGGCGAAGATCCGGACGCCGTGGTCGCCGAGGCTGTTGGCGCGCCGGGCCGACCAGACCCCCAGCACGGTGGCCACCACCAGTGCGATGGAGACCGCGATGACCACCAGTTCCAGGGTGGGTCCGATCCGCAGCGCCATCTCCGCGCCGACCGAACCGCCGCTCTGGATGGACGTGCCGAAGTCGCCGGTGACCAGCCCACCGAGGTAGTCGAGGAACTGCCGCCACAGCGGCTGGTCCAACCCGAACCGGGCGCGGGCCGCCTCGGCGTCCGCCTCGCTGGCGTTCTGGCCGAGGATGCTCCGGACCGGGTCGCCGGGCAGCACCCGGACGATGAGGAAGGTCAGGACGACCACCCCGAGCAACACCGGGATGAGCTGGAGCAGCCGCCTGACGACGAAACGAAGGATTCGCATGAAGGGAGCCGGCCGCGCCTAGGCCGACCTGGTCAGGTAGCGCAACCGGGCGAGGCCGTCCATCGGCTGCACCCAGCCGGCCACCGCCTCGCGGACCGGGAGGTTGAAGTTGGGCTGGCAGATCACCACCCACGGCACGTCCTCGGCGAGGATCTGCTGGACCCGCTGCCACAGCGCGTTGCGGGCGGCCTCCTCGACGGTGGTGTGCGACCGCTCGTAGATCTGCTCGATCTCGGCGTTCGTGTAGTTCGAGTAGTTGAGGTTCGCGCCCTTCACGAAGCTCGTCGCGAGCATGTACTCGACGTCGTTGACCCAGAGCTGCCCGGAGGTGAGCTGGAGCGGGATGTTCTTGCGGGTCCGCCGCTCACCGAGGGTCGCCGGGTCCAGCGGGGTCAGCTTGAGGTTGATGCCGGCCTTCGCCGCCTCGCTCTGAACCTGCACCGCGATGCGCTGCTGCTCCTCGTTGTCGGCCTCGAAGACCAGTTCCGACTCGACCGAGGCCCGACCGGCGGCGTTCAACGCGGCGCGGGCCCGGTCCACGTCGTGGGTGAACGGGTAGCCGCTCTCGTCGTACCCGGGCATGTCCAGCGGCACCGGGCTCTTGGCGGCACGGGCGTCACCGCCGTACACGTTGTTGATGATCTGCTCGTACGGCACCGCGTAGGCCAGGGCCTTGCGGACGTCGACGTTGTCGAACGGCGCCGAGGTGACCGACATCTGGATCGCGACCTGGCGGTTGCTGGCCGCCGAGATCACCTTGACGCCGTCGGTGCTGCGCAGGTCCTCGATGTCGCGCTGGCTGACGCCGAGGGCGATGTCGATGTCACCGGCCTGGAGTTGCAGCCGCTGGTTCGAGGCGGCGGGCACCACCGAGATGCGGATCGTCGGCGTCTTGGGCGCGTCCGGACCCGGGTAGCCGGTGTTCGCCGCCAGCTCGATCTCCTGCCCCTGGGTGGCCTTGGCGACGTTGTAGTAGCCGCCGGTGGGGGCGTTCTTGGCGAACCACTCCTTGGCCCACGGGTCGTCGGCGGTGGCGTGCTTCTTGGCCTCCTCCGAGTCGAAGACGTACAGCGAGATCGCCTGGATCTGCCGGGTCAGCGCGCTGGGGAACGCCTGGTGGAACTCGACGGTGTAGTCGTCGACGACCTTGACCTGGTCGGCCTCGGTCAGGCCGATGGTGCGGTAGATGCCGGCCACGTTCGCCTGGGCGGCGAAGGCGCGGTCCTTGGACCACTTCACGTCGGCGGCCGTCATCTCGTTGCCGCTGGCGAACGTGACGCCCCGGCGCAGCTTCAAGGTCCAGACCTTCTGCTCGGCGTCCGGCTCGAAGGACTCGGCGAAGGTCGGGGTGACGTTCTGGGTGTCGAGGATCTGGCTGTCACCGGCGGTGGTGACGCCGTAGTCGATCATGTAGGGGAAGACGTTCTTGAAGAGCATCAGTGCGGTCAGGTCGAAGCCGACGAAGTCCTGATCCCAGCTGGACAGGTAGCTCGACACCGCGATCCGCAGCGTGCTGGCGGTCTGGCCGCCGGACGTCGAGTCGTCCGAGTTCGAGTCGCTGTTCGCGGCGCAGGCGCCCGTGGCGAACAGGAGCGCGAAACTGCCGCCCAGTTGCAGCACCCCGCGACGGGAGAAGGCGGGCGAGGAGGGGCCCACACCAGGTGTACGTGCCATGAAGTAGTCCTCCTAGAACTACGAGGCGGACGGGCCGCGCAGCGGACCCACTCGTGTTCTATCGGATTAAGTGGAAGTGAACAAGACCCCCAACCCTGTTCACGACCGAACTCCCGAAATTGTCAGCCAGACCCGGCCGAACGGCTGATGAAGTGCGGCGCAAGTGTTCACACAAGTTCACACAACTGATACGTACGGCTGTTCACTGCACCCCGCACACCGGGTAACAGGGCCGGTCGACGCGCCCGACCCTGTAGCCAGGCTCCACGGACCCTCCAGCCCCCCGGGCGAGCATCAGGCACCACCCAGCGAGGAGGTTGCCCCGATGCCGACGCTCTTCGATCCGGTCCGGCTGGGTCGCCTACGGCTGCCCAGCCGGATCGTGATGGCCCCGATGGGCCGCGGACGTGCCAACCGGGACGGGACTCCCCTGCCCTACGTGGCCGACTACTACGCGCAGCGGGCCGAGGCCGGACTCATCGTCAGCGAGGCGACCAACCCGGCCCCCCGGGCGGTGGGCCACGCGTACAGCGTGCAGTGGCACACCCCCGCGCAGACCCAGGCGTGGACGGCGGTGGCCCGGGCCGTCCACGACGCCGGTGGCCGCATCGTGCTCCAGATCATGCACGCCGGACGAATCGGTCATCCGGCCCTGTACGGGCACCGGCCGCTGGCGCCGTCGCCGGTGCCGGCGGCCGGGCTGGCCCGGACGTTCGACGGGCCGAAGGAACACCCTGAGCCGCGGGAGATGACACCGGCCGACATCACCGACGCGATCGAGGACGTCGTGCGGTGCGCCGAGACGGCCGTCGCCGCCGGATTCGACGGCGTGGAGCTGCACGGCGCCAACGGCTACCTGGTCCACCAGTTCCTGTCGTCGGTCACCAACCGCCGCACCGACGAGTACGGCGGCGCACCGCACCGACGGGTGCGCTTCGCCGTCGAACTGGTCGAGGCGGTCGGCGCGGCGGTCGGCGCGGACCGGGTCGGACTGCGGCTGTCGCCCGGCTTCGGGCTCAACGACATGAGCGAGCCGGACGCCGCCGAGGTGTACCCCGCCCTGCTCCAGGCGCTGCGACCGCTCGACCTGGCGTACCTGCACCTGGTGCACGGCTCCGACCGGGACCTGACCCGGGTCGTCCGGGCCCGGTGGGACGGGGCGGTGGTGCTCAACCCGGGCACCGGCCACCTCGGGCCGGAGGCCACCCGGGCGGCGGTGGCCGACGCCCTGGCCGCCGGCTTCGACGCGCTCGCCTTCGGCAAGCAGTTCCTCGCCAACCCCGACCTGCCCCGCCGTCTGGCCGACGGCACCGCGTTCAACCCGCCGGACCCGACGACCTTCTATCAAGGCGGTCGCCGGGGCTATCTCGACTACCCCCGCACCGACGACACGGAAGGGAACACCGCGCCATGGTCGTATTCGTCAACAAGCTCACGCTGATCGGCGCCGCCGAGGACCTCGAACGCCACTACGCCAGCGTGGCCGAGTACATGCAGACCCGTCCGGGGCTGATCCGGTACGTGCTGAGCCGCTCGCAGAAGGATCCGTCGACGTACTACAACATCGCCGAGTGGACCGACGAGGAGTCCTTCCGCACGGCGTTGCACGAGCCGGAGTTCCGGACCCGGCTGGACCGGTTGACCGGCATCATCAAGGGCGAACCGCACCTGACCGAGCCGGTCTTCCAGTACGAGGCCGACCGCGTCACCGGTTGATGCACCAGGCGACGGCCGCCGGAGCGTGCTCCGGCGGCCGTCGCCTGTGTCAGTAGTTCCCGAGACCGCCGCAGACGTTCAGCGCCTGCCCGGTGAGCGAGGCGGCCGTGTCGGTGACCAGGTAGCCGACCAGCCCGGCCACCTCCTCCGGCGTCGAGTACCGGCCCAGCGGGATCTTCGCCTCGAACCGCTGCCGCACCGCGTCCTCGGTGGTCTGCCAGTGTGCCGCGTACCCCTGACGCACCCGGACCGCCATCGGCGTCTCCACGTACCCGGGGCACACCGCGTTGACGGTGACGCCGGTGCCGGCCAGCTCGAACCCGACCGCCTTGGTGAAGCCGACCACCCCGTGCTTGGAGGCGGTGTACGGCGCCGCGAGCGCGACGCCCTGCTTGCCGGCGGTCGAGGCGATGTTGACGATGCGGCCCCACCCGGCCTCGCGCATGCCGCCGGCCCGCAGCACCTCGCGGGTCACCCGGAACACCGAGGTGAGGTTGGTGGCGAGCACGTCCTCCCAGAGCGCGTCGTCCAGCTCGGCGGTGACGCCCCCGCCGGACCGGCCGGCATTGTTCACCAGCACCGTCACCGGGCCGAACCGCTGCACCGCCCCGGCGACCAGCCGGACAACGTCGTCCGGGGACCGTACGTCGGCCGCGACCCCGTCGACCTCCAGGCCGCGACCGCGCAGCTTGTCGACGACGGTGGCCACCTGCGCCGCGTCGCGGGCACAGAAGTAGACGGCGAAGCCCTGCTCGGCCAGCGTCTCCACGACGGCCAGCCCGATCCCGCTCGTGCCGCCGGTCACCAGCGCCGCGCCGGGACGCTTCGGTGTCGTCATCTCCGTTGTCCTCCTCGATCGGTCCATCACAGGGTGAGTACGACGCGGCCGGTGACCCGGCGCTCCAGCAGGGCCCGCACCGCCGTGGCGGCATCGGTCCAGTCCGCCTGCAACCCGACGTGCGGACGAAGCCGCCCGTCCACCACGAGCCCGAACAGCGTCGCCAGGTCCTCGTCGGCCCGGTGCCGTTCCAGCTCGTCGAGGAGGAACAGGTGCTCCAGGCGTACCCCGGCGCGGGCGTGACCCCAGTCCGGCGGCAGGACCAGGTCGGCGCGCACGGTGTTGCCGAAGACCACCGCCACCCCGCCTCGGCGCAACCGCACGAACGCCTCCCGGAACACCGGCCCGCCGACGCTGTCCACGACGACGTCGACCGCGCCCTGCGGCGGTGCCGCGTATCCGGCGTGCACCCGGTGGCCCCGCTCGGTCAGGTGCCGGCCGCGTTCCGGGGTGCCCACCCAGCCCAGGACGGCGCCGCCGCCGGCCGCCGCCAGGTCTGTCTCTTATAAAAATCGTA
>NZ_SISL01000028.1:0-29520 GCF_004307965.1 Verrucosispora sp. SN26_14.1
GGCCGCCGCGATGCTCGGGCGGGTCGGTCTGGGGCACCGGTTGGACCACCGTCCCAACCAACTCTCCGGCGGTGAGCAGCAGCGGGTGGCGATCGCGCGGGCGCTGGTCACCGACCCGACGGTGCTGCTCGCCGACGAGCCGACCGGCAACCTGGACAGCACCACCGGCGCGGCCGTCCTGGAACTGCTGGAACAGCTCAACGTCGAGTCCGGCGTGGCGCTGGTGATGGTCACCCACGACGCGGAGGTGGCGGCCCGGGCCCGCCGCCGGATCACGATGCGCGACGGGGTGATGGTCGCGGACAGCGCGGCCGGCACGGACGACGGGGTACTCCGGTGAGGCTCGCGGAGGCATGGCGGGTGGCCTGGGACGCGCTGCGCGCGAACCGGATGCGCAGCGCGCTGACCATGCTCGGGGTGATCATCGGCGTCGCCTCGGTGGTGCTGCTGGTGGCGATCGGCACCGGCACCAAACAGACGGTGGAACAGCAGGTCGAGGGGCTCGGCTCCAACCTGCTGCTGGTCGTGCCGGGGCGCCTCGACGTCGGGTCGGCCCCGGCGGTGTCGCCGCTGACCCTCAAGGACGTGGACGCGGTCGGCCGGGTGGTCGGGGATCCCAGCCGGGTGGCCGTGACGGTCGCCTCCGGCGCCACCGTGCGGGCCGGGACCCGGCAGGACTTCACCACCGTCCAGGGGGTGCTGGAGACCACCCCGGAGGTCTTCGCCCGGGAGTTGGGCCGGGGCCGCTACCTGACCCGGTCCGACGTGGACACCGGACGGCGGGTCGCGGTGCTCGGCGACTCGGTCGCCCGGGCGCTCTTCCCCGACCGGGAGGCGGTCGGCCAGCAGGTCACCGTGGCCGGCGTACGGTTCCGGGTGATCGGGGTCTTCACGCCGCTGGGGCAGAGCCTCGGCGTGGACCGGGACGACGAGGTGCACATCCCGGTGACGGCGGCCCAACGGTTGTACGGCACCCAGCGGGTCGACGCGATCGCGGTCAAGGCCCCGGACCGGGAGCGCATCGACGAACTGGGCGAGCGGATCGTGGCCGAGTTGAACGGCCGGCATCCGGGCACCGAGTTCAGCGCGGTCACCCAGGAGCAGATCCTCGGCGTACTCGGTGACATCCTCGGCATCCTGACCGGCGTACTCGCCGCCATCGCCGGGATCTCGCTGCTGGTCGGCGGCGTCGGGGTCTCCAACATCATGCTCGTCTCGGTGCGCGAGCGGACCCGGGAGATCGGGCTGCGCAAGGCGGTGGGCGCCCGTCCGCGCGACATCGGCATGCAGTTCCTGCTGGAGGCGGTGCTGTTGACCTCGGTCGGCGGGCTGACCGGGATGGCCCTGGGAATCGGCGGGGCGCTGCTGGTGTCCGCCCTGTCGCCGATCCCGGCGGCGGTGACCTGGTGGTCGTTGGCGCTGGCCTTCGGTGTCTCGGCCGCGGTCGGGATCGTCTTCGGAGTGTTGCCCGCACAGCGGGCCGGTCGGCTCGACCCGGTGGTGGCGCTGCGCGCCGAGTGACGGTTCTCGTCAGGTGGCCGAGGATGATCGGTTGCCGGATCCGCTCGCATCCACCCGACCAGGGGTTTTTCGCCCCAGTGCCCCGGTCGAATCATGATCAGTTGCAGGAAGGGATCGCGCCGGTCACAGCCGTCCCGCTACCGTACTGGTAACACGCGCGTCGCCGGCCGCGCGGGAGGACCCGTGGGGCGGCACGCGCCGGGCATGGGATGGGTCGGTGAGCCATGGCCGGGTCGCAGTCCGATGGTCGGCTGTCGGATGTCAAGTTCCTGACCGTCGCCGAGGTGGCAACGGTCATGCGGGTCTCCAAGATGACGGTCTACCGTCTCGTGCACAGCGGTGAGCTGACCGCGGTGCGGGTGGGCAGGTCGTTCCGGGTGCCCGAGCACGCGGTGCACGAATATCTCCGTGGCGCCTTCCAGGAGACCGCCTGATCCACGGGGCCGACCCGGTCGCTGCGGGCCCGGTGAACGGGCATCGACCGGGGGCGCGTTGGTCCTGCTGACGCATCCCCGCTACGCTGGACTGGAGATCGTGACCGCTGGTGCGCTCTGCCGCCCACTCCGCCGGTCCGGTCCGCTGTCCGCAAGCGGTCGCCGACACCACGGACTCGTGGTGTCTTACCGGTCGCGCCGCACGTTGCATCGAAAGGCTTTCGTATGGGCTCGGTGGTCAAGAAGCGCCGCAAGCGCATGGCTAAGAAGAAGCACCGCAAGCTGCTGCGCAAGACCCGCGTCCAGCGTCGCCGTCTCGGCAAGTGACCGTGTGCCGGGCCCTGGCCCGGCATTCGTCGCTTGCCAACTGTCGACCCTCGGAGGCTCAGGTGATCAGGCCGTGGCTGTCCCGGCTCGGTCCCGTAGGCCGGGGTAGGTGCGAGACATGACCCCCGGTGGCTCATCGAGCCCTCCGGGGGTTGTCGTCGTGACCGGGGTCAGTCGATACCTCGGCGCGCACGTCGCCGCCCGCCTCGCGGGTGATCCCCGGATCGCCCGGGTCATCGGCGTCGACCTGGCCGAGCCCGGCCCCGAGGTGGCCGAGCTGTTGGCGCAGGTGGAACGGGTCCGGGTGGACGCCGGGTCGATCGGCGGTCTGCTCGCCGACCTCGACGTCGACACCGTGGTGCACCTGGCCCTGGTCAGCGCCCCGGATTCGCAGCACGGCGGGCGTGCGGCGATGAAGGAACAGAACGTCATCGGCACCATGCAGCTGCTCGCCGCGTGCCAGCGGGCTCCACGGTTGCGCAAGATCGTGGTCCGGTCCTCCACCGCGGCGTACGGCGCCTCGTTCCGCGACCCGGCCGTCTTCACCGAGGAGACCGAACCCCGCGAGGTGCCGCGCGGCGGTTTCGGCCGCGACATCCTCGACATCGAGGGGTACGTGCGCGGCTTCCGTCGCCGGCGCTCCGACGTCACCGCCACGGTGCTGCGCTTCGCCCCCTTCATCGGCTCGACCGCCGACACCACGCTGACCCGGTACTTCTCCCAACCGGTGGTGCCGACCATCTTCGGCCGGGACGCCCGGTTGCAGTTCCTGCACTTCGACGACGCCCTCGAAGTGCTGCACCGGTCGGTCGTCGAGGACCATCCGGGCACCTACAACGTGGCCGGTCCCGGTGTGCTCGCGCTGTCCCAGGCGATCCGGCGGGCCGGCCGGATCTCGGTGCCGGTCCTGGAACCGGGCGTCGCCGGTGCCGTCGCGTTGGCCCGGACGATGGGCTTCGGGCGGTACGGGCTCGATCAGGTCGACCTCTTCGTGCACGGCCGGGTGGTGGACATCTCCCGTCTGGAGCAGGAGTACGGCTTCACCCCCCGCTCGACCGCCGCCGCCTTCGACGACTTCATCCGCGCCCACCACGGCCGGGCCGTGGTGACCCGGGAACAGTTGGCCGTCGCCGAGCAGATGGTGCTCGACAGCATCCGCCAGGCCCGGGCCGCCGTACGGGAGCGTTCGTGACCGGGCCGGAGGAGCAGCGCGACGAGGCGCACCTGGACGACCGGTACGCCCCGTCCCCGGTGCCGGCGGAGCTCGACCCCGTCCGGCGCAACGGGCACCGTCCCGCCGAGGCGGCGGTGCCGGACCGGACCGGTGACGTCTGGGACCGGCGGGTCGCCGGCGGACTCGCGTTCCTGCGTCGGCGGTTGGCCGGCGACTACGAGGTGGACGAGTTCGGCTTCGACCCGGAGCTGACCGAGGCGGTCTTCCATCCGCTGCTGCGCCGCCTTTATCGCGACTGGTTCCGGACCGAGGTCACGGGGCTTGCGAACGTACCCGCCGACGGGGCGGGACTGGTGGTCGGCAACCACTCCGGCACCGTGGCGCTGGACGCGCTGATCCTCTCCACGGCGCTGCACCACGAGCACCCCGCCAACCGGTATCTTCGCCTGCTCGGCGCCGACCTGGTCTTCCGGATGCCGGTGGTCTCCGAGATCGCCCGCAAGACCGGTGGCACGGTGGCCTGCAACCCGGACGCCGAACGACTGCTGCGCGGCGGCGAGCTGGTGGGTGTCTTCCCGGAGGGCTTCAAGGGCATCGGCAAGCTGTACGCGGACCGCTACAAGCTGCAACGCTTCGGGCGGGGCGGGTTCGTGTCGGCGGCACTGCGCACCGGCACCCCGATCATCCCGGTGGCGATCGTCGGTGGCGAGGAGACCTATCCGATGCTCGCCGACCTCAAGCCGCTCGCCCGACTGCTCAAACTTCCGTACTTCCCCGTGACACCGACCTTCCCCTGGCTCGGGCCGCTGGGCATGGTGCCGCTGCCGAGCAAGTGGCTGATCGAGTTCTGTCCGCCGATCCCGACGGCCCACCTGGTCGACTCGGCGGACGACCCGCTGGTCGTGTTCAACCTTGCCGACCAGGTTCGGGAGACCATCCAGCAGACCGTGCTCCAACTGCTCGAACGCCGTCCGGACCCGTTCGGCCCGTAGCCGTCCCCGGCCGCCGGCCTCGACCCGGTGCGTGGCGTCGACCCGGTCTACGGTGCGGTGCCGCGTCGGGTGCGTCCGGAGTGGGCGTCGGCCGCGCGGCGGCGGCGTTGGAGGGCGACTCCGGCGGTGACCGCTCCGGCGACGAGTCCCGCTGCTGCCGTGGACGGGAGAGCGATCTTGACGGCCCGACGGCCGGTGCGGAAGTCGCGTACCTCCCAGCCGCGCTGCCGGGCCTGGCGCAGCAACGTGCCGTCCGGGTTGACCGCCACCGCGCGCCCCACCAGCGACAACATCGGCAGGTCGTTGGCGGAGTCGCTGTAGGCAGCGCACCGGGTCAGGTCGAGGCCCTCCACCGCGGCGAGCTGGGCGACCGCCTCGGCCTTGAGCGGGCCGTGCATCAGGTCACCGACCAACCGACCGGTGTACGCCCCGTCGACGATCTCGGCGACCGTACCGATCGCGCCGGTCAACCCGAGCCGGGTGGCGATCACCCGACCGATCTCCACCGGGGCGGCGCTGACCAGCCACACCCGTTCACCGGTGTCCAGGTGGCCCTGCGCCAACCGGCGGGTCCCGGCCCAGATCCTCGGCGCCATCAGCTCGTCGAAGATCTCCTCGGCAAGCCGTTCGACGTCCTGGACCCGCCAGCCCTCGACGAAGGCGAGTGCGGCCTCCTTGGCCTGGGAGATGTCCCCGGCGTGTTCGCGGGCGAGCAGCCGGAACCGCAACTGCTGCCAGGCGAACCGGGCCAGGTCCCCCGTGGTGAAGTAGTTGCGTGCGGCGAGCCCACGGGCGAACCAGTAGATCGAGGCGCCCTGCATCATCGTGTTGTCCACGTCGAAGAAGGCGGCGGCGCGGGGATCCGGCGCGGCCGGGGGAGCGGGCTCGGTCTGCGCCCAACCGGTGGTGTGCCCGTGCACGTCGGTGCTGACGGTCACCTTGCGGCTGCGCGCCACCTGCACCCCCTCATGTCGCCCACCCTGAGCCCACTGTCCTCAGCGAGGGTATCCGGAGCAGCGGTCACCGCCGCCGGACGCGGGGACGGCGTACGCCCGCCGGGTCAGGCGCAGGCGCCGGGGGTGGGGCCGAGGTCGTCGCTGGCGGTGCCACCCGACCGGCCGCAGGCGATGGCGGCGCGCAGGGCCTCGGTGCGCTCCGCGACCATGTCCAGCAGCTCCAACGACTCGGCGGTCCGCTCCCGGTCGGCGCGGGAACCCCGCTCGGCCAGCGCGTCGAGTGTGCGGCGCTGCCCGGTGAGGAAAGCGTCGACGGTGTTCAGTGCCGTCGGGTCCGCGCGCCGGACGGCGGCACCGGTGAGTTGGCGTACGCCCTGGCGGATGTCCGCGTCCATGTCGTCCAGCACGCCGCGGTAGCCGGCGCGGCTGCCGTTGAGCGAGGACGCCTCGGCCAGCCGGGTCCGGGCGAAGTCGAGGAAGAGCTGCCCACGGCTGATCTCGGAGCTGGCGAGCGCCAACTGGGCGCGCTCGGTGCTGCGCTTCATGCCGTACAGCGCGTCACCGGGCACCGCGTTCTCGCTGGCGGCGGAGATGCCGGAGACGGCGATGGCGCCGGCCGCGATGCCGACCAGGATCGCGCCCCGGGCGCGGGCCCGCCGGGCGGTGACGGCCGGTAGCAGCGATCCGCGACCGGTGGTGGTCTTCGCGGCCGGTGCGGCGACGGTGGCCCCGATGCCCTCCCGGTCGGCGGTGGCCACCAGCATCGCCCGCAGGCCGGTCCGGAACTCCGGGTCGACCTCGGTACGCGGCGGGTTGGCACCGAGTTGTCGGCCGAGCGCGACGAGCGGCGCGAGCTGGTCGTCGGCGCGGGACCGGACGTGATGACGTAGGCCACCGTTGGCTTCGTCGAGAAGCTGCGCGAAGCGCTCGGTGCGCCGACGGGAGAAGAGGGCGTTGTCCACCGCGGCACCTCCTCTCGCTGGTCGCGGCCGGTCGGCCGCGTTCACCACCAGCGACCGACCACCGCATGACACCGGAGACGGAAACCCTCGTCGGCACCGCCGCCGGTCCACCTCGGAGGTTTCCGGCCGGTCATCGGTCGCACCCGGAGAAACGCGCCGTGCCGGGGCCGGGTTACGGGCCGGCCGGCGGCGAAATCACCCAACGTGATCGGCTACGGCTGGAAACCGTCCGGGAGAAGTCGGGCCAGCGCCCGCACCGCGCGGTACTGCAACGCCTTGATCGCGCCCTCGTTCTTGCCCATCGCACGGGCGGTCTCGGCGACCGAGAACCCCTGGAGGAACCGCAGCACGATGCACTCCTGCTGCTCCGGGTTGAGCCGCTTGACCGCTGTCAACAAGGCGACGTTCGTGATGTGCTCCACCACCGCCGCCTCCGGGCTGCCCTCGGGGCCGCGGTCCTCGCGGTCGGCGTCGAGGACGTCGCCGGTGGTGACCTCCAGCCGGTACCGGCCGGACTTGAAGTGGTCGGCGACCAGGTTGCGGGCGATCGTCACCAGCCAGGCGCCGAGATCCCGGCCCTGCCAGGTGAAACTGCCGATCCGCTTGAGCGCCCGCAGGAACGTGTCCGAGGTGAGGTCCTCGGCGAGTTGCCGGTTGCCGACCCGGAAGTAGACGAAGCGGAAGACCGTGTCGACGTACCGGTCGTAGATCAGCCCGAACGCCTCGGACTCACCGGCCTGGGCGCGCTCGACCAGGGCCCAGACCTCGGTGGCGGGGTCGGAGGGGTCGGGACGGCTCGGGAACCCGGTGGAGGTGCCGGCCGAGGAGACTGCGGGCAGCACCGCCGTCTCCGAGGTGGACACCTCGGTGACCGGGGCGTCCCCGCTGCGGCGGGCCTGGGCCGGCATGGTCGGTCGACTCGGTGAGGCGACCCGGCCTCCGGCGGGTTTCGCGTTCCCGCCGGGCGTCGGTGGTCGGGGTGGCGGATCGTTCTGATGTGGTCTGCTGCCCACCCGGGTCACGGCGCTCTCGCCGCGTGGGGGCAGGTTCCCCGTGCTGTCCTGCTGGCCGTGAGCGTTGCCGCGCTCGTTGACCGGCGTACGTGCCAGTGGGCCGGGTAGGCCGACCGGGCGGGATGCGAAGCCGAAGGCGGTCATCGGGCCGCCTCCGTTGCACCGGCCGTCGCGCCGACGGTGCCCGGTCGATCGATCGGGCCTCCGTCGGGCAGGGCGGCTCCGGGGTGTGCCGACGGGCGGCAGTTCCCCTTGAGGTGCTGGTCCAATGCGCTCACGGGCACGGGGGCCTCCTCGGGCTGAGGGGTGTCGACTCACGGCAAAATGGGGTGAGCCGACCCGAGTGATGATAGGGCCAACGTCACCCGCGCGTGGCAAGTCCGTTACACAGGGCCAAAGTATTTCCCGGCGGGTCGCACACCTGGCGGACCGGTTGTCCGTCGGGGGTTGTTGACAACTGGCCGACGAGCTGGTTGGGCATGTATCCCCAGGTCAGAGTCGTGGTGGGACGGTGCGTGCAGCGACCTGCGTGCCTGCGGCGGTGCCGGACGCGGCCGGCTGCGGCGACAATCCGGCGGGGCTGTCGCACACCGTCGGTGACCCCTCGGGAGTTCCGTGCACGGGACCGGGCTGCGTCCTCGGTGGCCGAGGTGATGCCGTCCGATCGGGACCGTACCGGGACGGACCGGTCGGGACGACAAGCCGGTGTTCCCGGATCGGTGTCGGTCACCGCCCGGGAGGCATGGCCGGGCGGCTCCGGCTGTGCCAGACTCAGCCACCGTGCAGGACCGAGACGCAGCCGTCGGGCCGGGGTCGCACCCCGCCGCCGACGAGGACGCAGGCACTGCCGCCCGGCCGCAGGTGGCCGACGGCACCGGGCCGAATCTCGCCGAACGTCTGACCCGGGCGGCCCGGAGTAGTCCGGACAAGCCGGCGCTGTGTTCCTCCGACCGGACGACCACCTGGTCCGAACTGGACGAGGCGGTGACCGGGGTCGCCCGGGCGCTGGCTCAGACGGTCCCGGACGCTGGCGGCCGACCGGCGCGGGTGGCCGTGGCGCTGCCCAACTCTCCGGACTTCGTGGTCGGTCTGCTCGGTGCGCTGCGGGCCGGACTGACGGCGGTGCCGGTCAACCCCACGCTGACGGCCCGCGAGCTGCGGCAGGTGCTGGCCGACTCGGCCGCGTCCGTGCTGATCGGCACCGAACGTCTTCGTGACCTGGTGGCCGACGTCGAGCTGCCCGCGCTGCGCGCCGTACACCTCAGACCTCCCGTCGCCGACGGGGGGCCGCAGACCTTCCCGGCGCGGTCCGCCGACGACCTGGCGGTGCTGCTCTACACCTCGGGCACCGAGGGGCGGCCGAAGGGCGCCATGCTCTCGCACGGCGCCCTGGCGGCCAACCACGACCAGGTCGGCCGGATCGTGCCGCCGGTGGTCGGGCCGGACGACGTGGTGCTGCTGGCGTTGCCGCTGTTCCACGCGTACGGGCTGAACACCGGACTCGGTGCGGTGCTGCACCACGGCGCGACCGGCGTACTCGTCGACGATCTTGGTGCCGACGCGGCGCTGGCCGAGATCGCCCGGCACCGGGCCACCGTGCTGGTCGGCGTGCCGTCGATGGTGCAGTCCTGGTCACGGGCGGACGCCGAGGTGCTGGCCGAGGCGATGGCGGCGGTGCGGGTCGTGGTCTGCGGCGCGGCGCCGCTCGACCCGGCCGACGCGGCGCGTTTCATCGAGGCCGCCGGTAGGCCGGTGCAGATCGGCTACGGCCTGACCGAGACCGCCCCGGTGCTCACCTCGACCCTGGTCGGCGGGGAGCCGAAGCCGGGCTCGATCGGCCGCCCGCTGCCCGGCGTCGACCTGCGGCTGGTCGGGGCGGACGGGAGCGAGCTGTGGCGCGACGGCCTGGCCGCGCCCGACGACGACGCGGAGGAGTGGGACCTCTCCGACCCGGTGGCCGGCACCGACCCCGGTCAGATAGTGGTGCGCGGGGCGAACCTCTTCTCCGGGTACTGGCCGGACGGCACGGGTGGGCCCGACCGGGACGGCTGGTGGCCCACCGGCGACGTCGCGTACGCCGACGCCGACGGTGATCTCTTCCTGGTCGACCGGCTCGGCGAGCTGATCCTGGTCAACGGCTTCAACGTGTACCCGCACGAGGTCGAGTCGGTGCTCTGCGCCCATCCGGCGGTGGCGGAGTCGGCGGTAGTGGGGGTGCCGCACCCCCGGACCGGGGAGACTGTCCGGGCGTACGTGGTGGCGGCGGCGGGGCATCGGGCGACCGGTGCCGAGCTGATCGCGCACTGCGCGCGTAATCTGGCCAGATTCAAGTGCCCCACCGACGTCGAGTTCGTCGACCTGCTGCCGCGCTCGGTGATCGGGAAGGTGCGCAAGACCCTGCTCCGACCCACCGCCACGACGGAGGAGACCGATGCGTGAGCCCCGCCTGACCCTGATCACCCGACCTGGCTGCCACCTCTGCGAGGACGCCAAGGCGGCCCTCGACCGGGTCGTCGCGGTCACCGGCGACCGGTGGATCGAGCAGGACGTGAGCGGCGACGCCGAGATGGAACGGGAGTACGGCGACCGGCTGCCGGTGGTGCTGCTCGACGGCAAGGAGCACGGCTACTGGCGCGTCGAGGAGCAGCGGCTGCTGAAGGATCTGACCACCCCGCAGCTCTGAGGCCGCCGGTAGGGTGCGCTGATGACCCCTGCGCGCACCCATCTGGTGTGGGACTGGAACGGCACCCTGCTCAATGATCTCGATCTGGTGGTGGCCTGCACCAACGCCGCCTTCGGCAGCGCGGGCGGGCCGTCGGTGACGGTCGCCGAGCACCGGGTGCGGTTCCGCCGACCGATCGCCGACTACTACGCGGACGTACTCGGCCGGGCCGTGGACGAGCAGGACTTCGGACGCCTCGACAAGATCTTCCACGACGCGTACCGGCGGGGGTTGACCGGCTGTGAGCTGGCCCACGACGCCGCGGACGCGATGGCCGCCTGGCCGGGCAGCCAGTCGCTGTTGTCCATGTGGTTCCACGACGAGCTGGTGCCGGCGGTCCGGACGTACGGGCTGACCGGCCGGTTCGTCCGGGTCGACGGATGGCGGGACCAGGTCGGCGGGGACCGCAAGGCCGAGTCGCTGGCCCGCCACCTGGCCGAGATCGGGGTGGACGGCCGGTCGGTGGTGGTGATCGGGGACTCGATCGACGACGCCGACGCGGCGCACGCCGTCGGCGGGCGTGCCGTGCTCTACAGCGGCGGATTCACCGACCGGTCCCGGCTGGTGGACTCCGGCCACCCGGTCGCCGACACCCTGGTCGAGGCCGTGACGCTCGCCACCGCGCTGGCCGATGTGCCGACGGTGGAATCGCCCAGCTGAGTCGAAACGGGTGTCACCGTGTGTGGTCGCGGTCTTCCGATCTCCGCATTCGATCAATGATTGGCGTGTGTGATTAGTCAGAGAAGTCGGGATTGAGTAATAATCGCGCCGGTAGTCGTGATGCAGGGGTCTCCGGTCGATCTTGCGAGACGGAGGGGCTGGTGGGGGCGCGGCGTGTGCCGACAAGATCGCGATTTGTGCACGTCTTCACAAGCGCCTACTCTGTAATTCCGACGCGCCCTGCTAGCACAGCCGGCAATTCCGGTCGCCAGCGGGAGTCCCGAAACGACCGGCCGGTGGAGTTGGTCGAGGATCGCACCGCACGGAGTCTCATGAGTCAGCACCGTCACCCAGGCGCGCCCGGCCGCGCCGGTGCCGTACCGGCGCTCCCGGACCTGCCCGAGGCGACGGTCGCCCGGCTCCCCGAGTACCTCCGTGCCCTGCACAACCTCGCCGAAACCGGCCACGAGACGATCTCCAGCGAGGGGCTGGCCAACGCCGCCGGGGTGAACTCCGCGAAACTCCGCAAGGACCTGTCCCACCTCGGCTCGTACGGCACCCGGGGCGTCGGTTACGACGTGGCGCTGCTGGTCGAGCAGATCGAGTACGTGCTCGGGCTCACCCAGCGTCGGGCGGTCGCCCTGGTCGGCGTCGGTAACCTCGGTCACGCGCTGGCCGGTTACGACGGGTTCACCGGTCGCGGATTCCGGATCGTCGCCCTCTTCGACGCCGACCCGCGCCGCATCGGTGAGGAGATCAACGGGCTCGTCGTGCGGGACATCGACGAGTTGCCCGAGGTCGCCGCCGCCGAGGCCGTCGCCATCGGGGTCATCGCCACCCCGGCCACCGCCGCCCAGCGGGTCGCCGACCAGTTGGTCGCCGTCGGCGTGACGAGCATCCTGAACTTCGCGCCGTGCGTACTCTCGGTTCCCGAGGGGGTCGACGTCCGCAAGGTCGACCTCGCCATCGAGCTGCAGATCCTGTCGTTCCACGAGCACCGCAAGGCAGCCCTGACCGCGCTCCCCGCCGCCGGTGGGTCCGCTCTCACCGCCCTGCCGGGCGGCTTCGCGGTCACCGAGAGCCAGGAGGCGATCGGCACGTGAAACTCATCGTCGTCGGCGCCTCCTACCGCACCGCGCCGGTCGCCACCCTGGAACGGCTCGCGGTGCCGCCGGCTGATCTCGGCGCCACCCTCGACCGCCTGATGGCGCAGCCGTACGTCAGCGAGGTCGTCCTCGTCTCCACCTGCAACCGGGTGGAGGTGTACGCGGCCGTCTCCGGCTTCCACGGCGGCCTCGGTGACATCTGCGCCGTCCTCGCCGAGCAGGCCGGCTGCCCGCCCACCGCGCTGGCCAACAACCTCTACGTGCACTTCGACTCCGCTGCGGTCGAGCACGTCTTCCGGGTCGCCGCCGGGCTGGACTCCATGGTCATCGGCGAGGCGCAGATCCTCGGGCAGCTCCGGGACGCCTACCACTGGGCCGGCGAGTCCGACGCCGCCGGCCGGCTGCTGCACGAGCTGATGCAGCAGGCCCTGCGGGTGGGCAAGCGGGCCCACTCCGAGACCGGCATCGACCGGGCCGGGCAGAGCGTGGTCACCGCCGCGCTGGGGCTGGCCGCCGGTCATCTCGGCAACGACCTCGTCGGCCGTCCCGCACTGGTGGTCGGCGCCGGGGCGATGGGCTCGCTGGGCGTGGCGACGCTGTCCCGGCTCGGCGCCGGGCCGGTGACCGTGACCAACCGCAGCGCCGACCGGGCCGTCCGGCTGGCCGAGTCGTACGGTGCCGCCGCGCGGGAGCTCACCGAGCTGGCCGACACACTGTCCACGGTGGACATCGTAGTGGCCGCCACCGCGTCCACCGAGCCGGTCCTCACCCGTCCGGTCGTCGCCGAGGCGGTGGCCGCACGAGCGCCGGAGCGCGGCCCGTTGGTCCTGCTGGACCTGGCCGTACCTCGCGATGTCGGGCCCGGCGTGGCCGAGCTGCCCGGCGTCGAGGTGATCGACATCGACCGGATGGCGGCCCTGCTCGCCGAAGGCCCGGTCGCCGCCGACGCCGCCGCCGTCGAAAGGATCGTGACCGGCGAGGTCGAGTCCTTCCTCACCTGGCTGCGCGGGGCCGACGTGGCACCGACCGTGGCCGCCCTGCGTGGCCGTGCCGACGACGTGGTCACCGCCGAGCTGCGCCGACTCGCGCAGCGCCGCCCCGACCTCACCGACGACCAGCGCGCCGAGGTGGCCCGGACCGTGCACCGGGTGGTCCAGCGACTGCTGCACCAGCCGACCGTGCGGGTCCGGCAACTCGCCGCCGAACCCGGCGGCGACCAGTACGCCGCCCTGCTGCGCGAGCTCTTCGACCTCCAGGTCCCGCAGACCTCGCCGGTGGACACCGTCCCCGACATCACCCCACCCGGAGGTGAGCAATGAGCGAGCGCCAGCGAGTGAATCGTCAGCTCAGTGCGAAGGTGCCTCATGGTGGCACGCAGCGGAGCGGAGGGCCGGCATGAGCGAGCGCCAGCGAGTGAGTCGTCAGCTCAGTGCGAAGGTGCCTCATGGTGGCACGCAGCGGAGCGGAGGGCCGGCATGAGCGAGCGCCAGATGAGCGCCGCCCCACTGCGTCTCGGTACCCGGGGCAGCAAGCTGGCGATGGCCCAGTCCGGGCAGGTCGCCGAGGCCCTGACCGCCCGTACCGGGAGGCCGGTCGAACTGGTCGAGGTGGTCACCGCCGGCGACCGGTCCAGCGCGCCGGTGCACCGGCTCGGGGTCGGCGTGTTCGTCTCCGCGCTGCGGGACGCGCTGGTCGCCGGGACGATCGACTTCGCCGTTCACTCGTACAAGGACCTGCCCACCGCCACCGCGGCCGGGCTGCACATCGCCGCGGTCCCGCCGCGGCAGGACCCGCGCGACGCGCTCATCGCCCGCGACGGGAAGACGTTGGCCGAGCTCGCCCCCGGAGCGAACGTCGGCACCGGTGCCCTGCGCCGGATCGCCCAGCTGCACGCGCTGGGTCTGCAACTGTCGGTCACCCCCATCCGGGGCAACGTCGACACCCGGCTGGCCCGGGTGCTCGGCCCGGAGGCCGACCTGGACGCCGTCGTCCTGGCCCGGGCGGGCCTCGCCCGCCTGGACCGGACCGACGTCATCACCGAGACGCTCGACCCGATGCTGATGCTGCCCGCCCCCGCGCAGGGAGCGCTGGCGGTGGAGTGCCGGGTCGACGACCCGGACCTGGTCGAACTGCTCGCCACGCTCGACGACGCACCGTCGCGCGCTGCGGTCATCGCGGAGCGGGCGATGCTGGCCACCCTGGAGGCCGGATGCTCTGCCCCGGTCGCCGCCTACGCCGAACTCGCCGAGGGCGAGACCGGTGATGAGATCTACCTGCGCGGGGCGGTGATCAGCCCGGACGGCACCCGTGACATCCGGCTGTCCCGCACCGGAACGCCCGCCGATGCGGCGGAGATCGGCAAGGCACTCGCCGCCGAACTCCTCGACCTCGGCGCCGACTCGATCCTCGGCCCGCAAGGACACGACGGCCCGGGGACCCAGCAATTTGGGAGCACAGAATGACCCGCACCCGTAAGCCCGTAGGCCGGATCGCATTCGTCGGTGCCGGTCCCGGCGACCCGGGCCTGCTCACCCGCCGGGCGCACGACGCCCTGGTCGACGCCGACCAGGTGGTGTACGACCGGGGAGTCCCCGAGTCGCTACTCGACGTCGTCCGGGCCGAGGCCAGGGAAGACGCCCAGTTCACCCCCGCCGAGGGCGCGCCGGGCGACGTGGCGAAGGTGCTGATCTCGGCTGCCCGCTCCGGGCAGAACGCGGTGCACCTGGTGGCCGGCGACCCGTTCGGCCACGACTCGGTGGTCAAGGAGGTGCAGGCGGTGGCACGTACCGCCGCGCACTTCGAGGTGGTGCCCGGCGTCGGCCAGGCCGAGGGCGTGGCCGCGTACGCGGGTGTGCCGCTGCCCGGCGTACGCACCGCCGCCGACGTCGAGGACGTCGGCACGCTGGACTTCGAGGCGCTGGCCGCAGCCGTGCAGCGCGGCTCGCTGGCGCTCGCGGTGGACGCCGGTGACCTGGCCGCGATCCGCGACGGGCTGCTCGCCGCCGGGGTCGACGGCACCACCGACGTCGGGGTGACCGGGGACGGCACCGGGGAGACGCAGTACACCACCACGTCGACCGTGGACTCCTTCGTCGCGGCGGCACTCGGCTTCACCGGCCGGGTCGTGCTGACCCTCGGTGAGGGTGTGGGCCAGCGCGACAAGCTGAGCTGGTGGGAGAACCGCCCGCTGTACGGCTGGAAGGTGCTGGTGCCCCGCACCAAGGAGCAGGCCGGTGCGATGAGTGCCCGGCTGCGCGCGTACGGGGCCATCCCGTGCGAGGTGCCGACGATCGCGGTGGAGCCGCCGCGTACCCCGGCGCAGATGGAGCGCGCGGTCAAGGGGCTGGTCGACGGCAGGTACGCCTGGGTCATCTTCACCTCGGTCAACGCGGTGCGCGCGGTCTGGGAGAAGTTCGCCGAGCACGGCCTGGACGCCCGGCACTTCGGTGGCGTCAAGATCGCCTGTATCGGTGAGGCCACCGCCGACGCGGTCCGTGCCTTCGGCATCCAGCCGGAGCTGATCCCCTCCGGGGAGCAGTCGTCCGAGGGGCTGCTGGCCGAGTTCTCGCCGCACGACGAGGTGCTCGACCCGGTGGGCCGGGTGCTGCTGCCGCGCGCCGACATCGCCACCGAGACGCTCGCCGCCGGGCTCACCGAGCGCGGCTGGGAGGTCGACGACGTGACCGCGTACCGGACGGTCCGGGCGGCCCCGCCGCCTGCCGAGATCCGCGACGCGATCAAGTCGGGCGGGTTCGACGCGGTGCTGTTCACCTCGTCGTCCACGGTCCGGAACCTGGTCGGCATCGCCGGCAAGCCGCACGCGCGTACCGTGGTAGCCGTCATCGGGCCCAAGACCGCGGAGACCGCGACGGAGTTCGGCCTGCGGGTCGACGTCCAGCCGCCGCACGCATCCGTGCCGGACCTGGTGGAGGCGCTCGCCGGCTACGCCGTCGAACTGCGGGAGAAGCTCGCCGCGATGCCGGCGAAGCAGCGCCGTGGCTCGAAGGTCCAGGGGCCGACCGCGCTCAGGTTCCGGTAGTAGTCGTCAGGGAGGGCACCGTGCCGTACCCCGAGAACCGCCCCCGCCGGCTGCGGCGTACCGCAGCCGTGCGGCGGCTGGTCTCCGAGACCCGTCTCGACCCGGCCGAGCTGATCGTGCCGATGTTCGTCAAGGAGGGGCTGACCGAGCCCCGGGCCATCGGTTCGCTGCCCGGCGTGCTTCAGCACTCCCGCGACTCGCTGCGCAAGGCGGCCGTCGAGGCGGTACGCGCCGGCGTCGGCGGGATCATGCTGTTCGGGGTGCCGACGTCACGCGACGAGCGCGGCTCCGGCGGGCTCGACCCGAACGGGATCCTCAACGTCGCCATCCGGGACGTGGTCTCCGAGGTGGGTGACTCCACCGTCGTGATGAGCGACCTCTGCCTGGACGAGTTCACCTCGCACGGGCACTGCGGCCTGCTCCGGCCGGACGGGTCGGTGGACAACGACGCCACGCTGGGGGCGTTCGCCGAGATGGCGGTGGCCCAGGCCGACGCCGGGGCCGGCATGGTCGGCCCGTCCGGGATGATGGACGGCCAGGTCGGCGTGGTACGCCGGGCCCTCGACACGGCCGGGCACACCGACGTCGCGGTGCTGGCCTACACCGCCAAGTACGCCTCGGCGTTCTATGGTCCGTTCCGCGACGCGGTCGAGTCGGCGCTCGACGGCGACCGCCGGTCGTACCAGCAGGATCCGGCGAACCTACGCGAGTCCCTGCGTGAGGTCGAGCTGGACGTGGCCGAGGGCGCGGACATCGTGATGGTCAAGCCGGCCCTGCCCTACCTCGACGTGGTCGCCGCGGTCCGGGCCGCGGTCGACGTCCCGGTCGCCGCCTACCAGGTCTCCGGCGAGTACGCCATGGTCGAGGCCGCCGCCGCCAACGGCTGGATCGATCGCGAGAAGGTGATGCTGGAGACGCTCACCTCGATCCGCCGCGCCGGTGCGCAGATCATCCTCACCTACTGGGCCGTGGAAGCGGCCGGCCTGCTCCGCGACCGCTACTGACCCCTCCCGGCACCCGGCCCGGCCGGCACGGAGCGCCGCTGGTCGCGCTGGTCGGCACTGCTGGCCGGTCCGTCCCGGTCAGAGCTCGTCGCGCTCCGCTGTGTGGTCGGGCCCGGCTCCTGATGTCCCGGCGGTCCTGGTCGCCCCGATGTCCCGACGGTCCTGGTGGCCTGGCAGGGGGCCGACGGTCCTGGTGGCCTGGCCCGTCGGCTCCGGGTAACCCCTTGGCGCCCTTTGCTCTGCTTCAACCCACGCATCAGTTCCGCGCCGAATCCGTTGCGTGGGTTGAAGCAGAGCAAAGGGGCCGATGAGGTAGTCCGGGAGGGGCGGAACCGGGCGGACTGCCGCAAGTTTTCCACAGGTTTATCCACAGGGGTTGCGGCGGGTTCTGGGGGTCGGCGAGGGTCGCCGGTATGTCTTCCATCTTCGAGCCCACAGACCGTGGCCCTACCCTCGGCGCGTTTCCCATCGCTGGTCTGGTGCGGCGTGTCCGGCGGATCGTCGGGCTCAGTCAGACGCGGATGGCCCGGTTCGCGAGGGTGGCGCCCTCCACCGTCGCCCGGGTCGAGTCCGGCACCTTGACTCCGAGTCTCGCGGTGCTGGAACGCCTGATCGGCGCCGCCGGGCTCTACCTCGTCGTGGTCGACCAGGACGGGCACGTGATCCTGCCGATGGAGGTGTGGGACGACACTCTGGACGGGGCTGGCCGCCGTTACCCGGCACATCTCGACACGATTCTCGACCCGAAGCCGGGTGAGTGGTGGGCGGACATCTACGGACTCGCCCGCCCGCCGGAGACGTTCAAGCGGTGCCGGGTCGAGCGAGAGGCCCGTCGGCGGCGCAGCCAGTGGGAGGTACGGGTGGCGAAGTACCGCAACGATCCGCCGCCCCCGGACCCCCGATCCTGGTACTACTGACCGACCGCGACCCGGCGGAGCGGCCCGAGCTTTAGCGGGCGGCGTCGAGGCGGTGCACCAACTCGGCCACGTCGACGCTGTACTCGCACCACTCCCGGTCGGGCCGGTAGCCCAGCTCCGCGTTGACCTTGAGCATGGCCTCGTTGGCCTGGGCGTTCCAGGTCTGGACCTCGGTCAGATGCGGCTCGGCCGAGCGCAACTCCAGCAGCATCCGAGCCTTGATGGCGCGGTCGATCCCGTAGCCGCGGTGCTCCTGCACCACGATCGTGTCGTACTGGTCCGCGCGGGTCGGGTGCTGCGCCGGCACGACCACCTCGGTCAGGCCCGCCACCTCGCCGGTCTTCTCGTGCAGGGCGAGCACGATGTACGGCTTCATTCCCCGCCGGTGCAGGCAGTCGAGACTGTCACGTAGCCGCTGCGGGTCGTACGAGCTGGGTCGTAGCTCGCCGTCCTCGACGTCCCGGATCTCGGCCTTGGCCCGGGCGTACGCCTCGATCAGGTCGTCCGGCGGCCCGCCGGGGTGGAACTGCACGTGGTAACCGGCGCCGACACCGGTCGACATCTCGGCCAACTCGGTCCAGTCGACACCGGCCAGGTCGAGCACGCTCCGGGTCTCGACGTACTCCCGGCTGAAGCCCAGCGACTCGTAGAAGGCGACGGCCGGGGTGTCACCCACCACCTCGACGCCGATCGACTCGAAGCCCTCCTGGTAGACCCGACGGGAGGCGCGCAGGACCAGGTCCCGGCCGAGGCCCCTGCGCCGGTGGTCGGGGTGTACCAGCACCTCCAGCACGCCGATGCTGCCGAGCAGCAACACGTGCACCTGACCCAGGATCGGGCCGGGCGTCCCGTCCGCGGCCGCCTCGGCCTGGGCCACCCAGGCGATCCGTCGTTCGCCGGGCATCACCTCGGTGAGGTACTCCCGCACGGAACTCTCCCGCCATGGCGGATCCTGCGGAAGATCGACCGCCAGGACCGCGTTCAGCGTGTCCAACAGCGACGCGATCTCGGCGGACGACGCGGTCCTGGGGTCCCACTCGCGCACCATCACGCGTCTAGCTTGCCGTTAACGGCTGCCGGGGGGAAGTGTCCAGTCCTCCAATGTGCGCGGACGATCACTTCACGTGCGACTGGCCTGTCCGTACCGGTTGGCCGTTTCGAAGACGGCCTGGGCATACCGACCGACGTTGTTATACGACAAAATGGCGTTCCACCAGTCACCCGGAACGGTGAGGTTGCGGCCCCCCTTGCAGAGGTACATTCCAGCAGCCAGCGCGGCGTCGTGGATGTTGTGCGGGTCCTTGATCCCGTCGCCGTCCGCGTCGGCGCCGTTCTCCTCCCAGGTCGTCGGGATGAACTGCATCGGTCCGACCGCTCGGTCGTAGGTGGTGTCCCGGTCCAGCTCGCCCCGGTCGGTGTCGGCGATCCGCATCCGACCGCCCTGCCCGTCCAGCGGCAGTCCGATGATCTCCGGAGTGGCCCTGCCGTCCGGCCCGAGTCGCGCGTTGTTGGCCTGCCCGTGTCGGGATTCGACGAAACCGATCGCGGCCAGCGTGGTCCAGCTCAGGCCGCAGGCCCGGTTGGTCTCGGCGAGCACCAGCTCGGCGTAGCCGTACGCCTGCACCGCGATCGGGTCGATGCCGGTCTTGGCACCCACGTCGCTGGCCCACCCGGCCAGAGCGTCGGAGGGGCGTCCGCTCACCGGCGCGGTATCACCCGTCGCGCCCGGGAACGGCGTGGCGCCCGGCGGCAGCGTCCCGGTGCCCGGCGGGACGGCGCCGATCGGCGGGGCCTCGGTCAGCGGTGTGGTGCCGTCGGTCGTCTCCGGCCCGGCGGTCGCGTCGGCCGCCACCGGACGCGGCGCGCCGACGGTCGCCGGCACCAGCAGCGCGCCGGCCGTCGCGGTCGCGATGACCAGCGCGAGCAGGAACACCCCGGGCAGGGTCAGTCGCCCGCCGGGCCGCCGCGACCAGTCCCGGGTCGCGAGGGCGGCGGCCCGTGGACCCGGCACGCGTACGGCATGCGCGAAGCGCACCCGGCGACGCCGGGCTCGCGGCGGCCGGGTACCCGTCCCGTCTCCCGTCTTCCCGTCGGTCGTCCCGGACGGGTCGGCCGTGGCCGAGGGGTCACCGTCGGTCTTGGTGGAACTGTCGGCCTTGGCTGACGGGTCCTTGGCGGGAGTGTCGGCCGTGGCCGTCGGTTCGCCGACCGCTCTGGTGGCTTCCTTGCCGTCAGCCGTGGTCGCAGGCTTGGCCTCGGCCGTGGGGTCAGCCTTCGCGTCTGCCGTGGGCTCGGGCTTCGCGTCGGGCTCAGGCTTGGCGTCGGGCTTGGCCGCAGGCACCCCGTCGGCCGTGGCGGCGGGCTTCGCGGCGGCCGTGGGCTCGGGCTCGGCCGGTTGCTCGGGCGCGGGTGTGGCGGCCCTGATCGTCGGCGCGCTGGTGGCCGCGTCGGCCCCGGTGGTGGGCGACCCGTCGGCCGGTCCGCCGGAGTCCAGCCACGGTCGACGCGGCCGGGGTACCGCGCTGACCGGTCTGTCCGTAGTGGCACCGGTTTGGGCGCCCGGCGCGGCCGGTCGCAGGGGTCGAAGGGTTCTCCGCTCTTCGCCGTCTGCCACCCGTCGAGTATCACCCATGTCGCCGCCACCGTCAGGTCCGGTCGTACCCTGATGCCATGCCCCGGTACGAGTTCCGATGCCGCGCCTGTGGTGACACCTTCGAGGTCAACCGGCCGATGGCCCAGGCGGGCGAGCCCGCATCCTGCCCGAAGGGGCACTCCGACACGGTGAAGTTGTTGTCGACGGTCGCGGTCACAGGACGGGGTTCCGGTGCCTCCGGCGGCCCGCCCGCGCTCTCCGGCGGCGGCTGCTGCGGTGGCGGCTGCGGCTGTTGAACGCCGTTGGCGACGGTGGCCGGTCGGACGTGGTCGGACCGGCCGGAGGGTCGTCGTACGTGGTGGGACGGTTGATGTCGGTCTTGCCCGGACGCCGGGTGCGATGGCACCTTGGGGCGGAGTCTCGGCCGACCGTTCTCACGATGCGTGATGATCTGGTTTCGGGAAGTATGAAGCCGAGGTCAGGGGGGAGGTTCCACGCATGCCGCCACGGATCCACCTCCCTAGTGGCTGGGTGACCTTCGTCTTCACCGACATCGAGGGCTCCACGCGACTGGCGCAGATGCTCGGCTCCGGGTATAGCCCGGTGCTGCGGGAACATCGCCGCCTGCTGCGCCGGACGATCGCCGCGACCGAGGGCGCCGAGCTGCTGACCGAGGGCGACTCGTTCTTCCTGGCCTTCGGGGACGCAGGTGCCGCGCTGACCGCCTGCCTGACCGCGCAACGCGCGCTCGGCGAGCACGAGTGGCCGACGCCGGAGGCGGCACCCCGGGTCCGGATGGGCCTGCACACCGGGTGGGCGGAGCCGCGTGACGGCGAGTACGCCAGTCCGGAGGTGCACCGGGCCGCCCGGGTCGCCGCCGCCGCGCACGGCGGGCAGGTGCTCTGCTCCGCCGCGACCGCCCGGCACGCCGATCCGCTGCCGTTCGGCGCGTCCCTGATCGACCTGGGGCTGCACCGGTTGCGCGGTTTCGACGACCGGGAACGCCTCTTCCAACTCGTCGCGCCCGGCCTGGAGCGGCAGTTCCCGCGTCCGCGTACGGCCGACGCGGTGGCGCACAACCTGCCGATCCCGGTCACCTCGTTCGTCGGCCGGCAGGTCGAACGGGCCGAGTTGCGCGAGCTGGTGGCCGGACACCGGTTGGTCACCGTGCTCGGTGCCGGTGGTGGCGGCAAGACCCGGTTGGCCGTGGAACTCTCCATCGACCTGGTGGACGAGTACCCCGACGGAGTCTGGTTCGTCGACATCGCCTCGGTGACCGATCCGGGACTGGTGGCGTTCGCGATCGCCGCGGTGCTCGGGCTGCGTCCCGAACCGGGTCGTCCCATGGTGGACACCCTGGTCGAGTACGCGGCCGGTCGCCGGATGCTGATCGTCCTCGACACCTGCGACGTGCAGCCGACGGCCTGCGCCGAGGCGGTGTCCCGGCTGCTCTCCGGCGGCAGCGGGGTGAAGGTGCTGGCGACCACCCGGGAACCCCTGGCGTTGCCGGGCGAGGTGGTGTGGCGCATCCCGCCGCTCTCGGTCGACCCGTCACCGGACGGCACCGAGAGCGACGCGGTCGCGTTGCTGCTGGACCGGACCGCCGCCGCCCGTGGTGGACGACGTCCGGACCCGGTCGAGTCGGCGGATCTGCGCCGGGTGGTACGCCGGCTGGACGGGTTGCCGTTGGCCATCGAGCTGGCGGCGGCGCGGCTGCGGGTGCTCTCGGTCGGGCAGCTCGCCGAACGCCTCGACGACGTGCTGGGCACTCTGGACGCCGGTCGGGACGACCCGGAGCCGCCTCCGGCCGACCACGGCAACTCCGGCAACCAGCGGGACACCGTGGACCTGGTGGCGGCGGCGACCGGGACGAGTCCGCAGACCCCGGCAATGCGGGCGGTGGCGCGGTCGGCGATCGAACGTCACCTGACCATGCAGGCGACCGTCACCTGGTCGTACCGCACTCTCGGTCCCCGGGCCGCGCGGTTGCTGCGCTGGCTTGCGGTGTTCGCCGGCCCGGTCGACCTGCCCAGCGTGGAGTGGCTGCTCGACGACGACCCGCTCGACCCGCTCTCGGTGCTGGTGGACAAGTCCATGGTGCTGGCGGAGCCGCAGGCCGGCGGCTGCACGTACCGGATGCTCGACCCGATAAGGGCGTACGCGGCCCGCCGGCTCGCCGAGGCCGGTGAGGAGCGGGACGCGCGCAACCGGCACGTGAGCTGGTCGGCGCACGCCCTGGAACGGGCGCACCTGGGCCCGGACGGCCAACCGGTGACGCTGTCGCTGTACGCGCTCGATCCACTCGCCGGTGAGCTGCGGGCCGCCCTGCGCTGGTGCGCCACCGGCGGCAGTGCCCGGGCGGGCCTGCGGTTGGCCGGTGGCCTCGACCAGTGGTGGCGTGAGCGCGGGTTGGCCCGGGAGGGGCGGCTGTGGCTGTTCCGGCTCTACAGCCGGATCGCCGAGACCGGGGAGGTGATCCCCGAGGCCGAGCTGGCGGCGGCGTACCACATGCACTCGCTGCACGCCGGTGGCGACGGCGAGTACGCCGAGGAGCTGCGCTACTCGCAGCGGGCCGAGGCGGCGGCACGGCAGGCCGGGGACGCCGGGCTGCTGGCCCGGGTGCTCGCCGGCCGGGCGGCGCCGCTGGTGGACATGGGGCAGTTCGCCGAGGCCGAACGGATCTGCCGGGAGGTCATCGACTGGGCCCGTGAGCAGGGGGTGGAGTCGGACGCGCTGTTCGCGGTGTTCCGGCTGGCCGAGCTGCTCTGGCGGCGGGGCGCCCTGGACGAGGCGGCCGACCTGCTCGCGGCGGCGCGACCGGTGGAGGCGGCCCGCCCGGTCGACCGGGGTCGGCGTTCGGTGGACATGCTGCTCGGCATGGTGGCGTTGGCCCGGGGCGACCTGGTGGCCGCGCACGAGCACCTGCTGGCGGCGTTGCGGTCCCGGATGAACCACGGTTTCCACGGTCGGGCCTGCGACACGCTCAACGCGATCGCGGTGCGCTGCCTCGCGGGGGGCGAACCGCTGACCTCGGCCCGGTTGTTCGGTGCGGCGCAGGCGACCCGGGCGGGGCTGCGGTCGACCACCGGCATCTACGACGGCTACTGGAACGAGCGGCAGGTGGCGCTGCGCCGGACGTTGGGCGACGTCGCCTTCGACGAGGCGTACGGCGAAGGCTCCGAACTGGGCCTGGACGAGGCCGTGGCGTTGGCACTCGGCGTCCAGCATCCCGACCTGACCGGCGACTCGGCCCGGTTCGCGGCGCGGGCGGGCCGGGCGACGCCCCGGCAGTCGACCGCCGCCGCCGACCGGCACACCGAACACGCCTGACCGAGGGGCCCGCGTCGGACGCGGACCCCTCGGCGCGCGGGTCAGGTGCGGGCGAGGAGTTCGGCCTCGGCCTTCATCCGGGCGGCCCGGTCGATGTCGGACTGCTGGACGGCGGCGGCCGAGCCGAAGACACTCACCGCCTGGTAGTAGGTCCAGGCCAGGCTGAGGCAGGCCGGCCGGACGACCGAGTTGTACGTGGCGCAGACCCGCTTGAGGTCCTCGTAGAAGGCGCTGTCCAGGCGGGACTTGTTGGCGCTGAACTGGCCGACCGCCTTGTAGTTGCGGTAGCCGAAGTCGTGTCGGTGGCAGGAGAGGGAGAAGCGGAACCCGAGCGGGTTGTCCGGGCTGGACGAGCAGAAGTCGGTGGACCAGTCGAAGTTGTAGCCGGCCCACGGCGTGCGGTTCTGCCGGGCCGAGTTCCAGGCGTTGTAGCTGCTGGCGCTGGTCTGGGTCCAGCTCGACAGGACGGACAGCTTCTGGGCGGGCGTGACGGCCGCAGCCGCCGGGGACGCCACGGCGAGCGTGGCGGCCAGCGCGACCGCGCCGGAGGCCAGGACGGTGGTGAGACGTCTGAGCACGGGGGATACCTCCGCGGGGGTGTGCGGTGGGGGCAGTGGTTACCGGCGAGTACCCGGAGTTCGAACAGTCTCGATCAAGGTCCTGGTATCCGGGTGTAGCCACTGAGAAATATTGGTGACCGTGCTGAAACAGACGAATGCCCCGGACGTCGACGACGTCCGGGGCATTCGCGGGCCGGTCGGCCCGATTCGCCGCTCAGTGCCGGGTGGACCGGTGGGTGGTCAGTCGAAGAAGCGGGCCATGTGGGCGGGGGAGGGGCCGTCGTCGTCCACGCCCAACGGCGTGAGGTCGGCGAAGATCGAGGCGCCGTCGGTGCCGGCGTGCAACGGGTGCCAGCGCGGTGTGCCCGGTGGACGCATCGCGCAGACCCCCTTGATGGTCTGTACGTCCAACAGTCGGACGTGGGTCGGGTCGGCAACCGCGTTCACATGCCCCCACCAGGGGCTCATCACGTGCAGGACGCCGCCGGGGCGCAGCACCCGGTGGCACTCGTCGAGCAGTGGCAGGAAGTCGATCAGGTGCTCCAGGATGTGCACCGCGAACAGGACGTCCACCGAGTCGGCGGCCAGCGGCAGCGAGCCGGAGAGATCGGCCACCGCGTCCACGCCGGGCGCCGGATAGATGTCCAGCCCGAGGTTGCCCGGCCACTGCTTGGTGCCGCCGCAGCCGAGGTCCACCACCACCGGGTCGCGTCCGCCGACACGTACCCGGCACCAGACGCCGAAGACCCCGGCGAGTCGGCCGACCTGTTCGCGTACCAGGCGGAGCTGGGCCGGCTCGTCGACCTCGCCGGTCAGGTGGGCGACGCCCCGGTCGAAGCGGACCTCCACGGCCAGCGGTCGCAGTCTCTCGTCGTGGCGGGCCTGCTCCGCCCATGCCTCCGCGAGGAACCCGTCGACCGCCCGCAGCCGCTCGGCCGAGGGCGGAGTGTGTGCCAACGCGACCATTCGCCCACCTCCGGCCGGCGCGATACCCCGATCGCTGCCCGTTATGGGCAACTTAGCCCAGAAGGCGGCGCTCCGGTGGGCCGTCGGCCGGACCGGTGCGCCGGGAAGGGGCCGGTCAGCCCGGTGTGGCGGGCCGGGATCAGGACTCGGCGATCCGCCCGGCGTCGACCCGCAGACGGCGGTCCACGCGTACCGCGTCCAACATCCGCCGGTCGTGCGTCACCAGCAGCAACGTGCCCGGGTAGCCGGCCAGCGCCGACTCCAACTGCTCGATCGCCGGCAGGTCCAGGTGGTTGGTCGGCTCGTCGAGCACCAGCAGGTTGACCCCGCGCCCCTGCAACAGCGCCAACGCGGCCCGGGTCCGCTCGCCCGGCGAGAGCGTCGCGGCGGGGCGCAGCACGTGCTGGGCGCGCAGGCCGAACTTGGCCAGCAGCGTCCGCGCGTCGGCCGGCGACAGGTCCGGTACGGCGACCCGGAAGGCGTCCAGCAGCGGGGCGTCCCCGAGGAACGACCCGCGTGCCTGGTCCACCTCGCCGACCACCACACCCGGGCCCAGCGCGGCCTGACCGGTGTCCAGCGGCAGCCGGCCCAGCAGGGCGGCGAGCAGCGTCGACTTGCCGGAGCCGTTCGCCCCGGTGATCGCCACCCGGTCGGCCCAGTCGATCTGCAGATGCACCGGACCGAGGGTGAAGTCGCCCCGGCGTACCACCGCGTCGCGGAGAGTGGCCACGACGGCGCCGGCACGGGGCGCGGCGGCGATCTCCATCCGCAGCTCCCACTCCTTGCGTGGCTCCTCGACCACGTCCAGCCGCTCGATCAACCGTTCGGTCTGTCGGGCCTTCGCCGCCTGCTTCTCGCTCGCCTCGGAGCGGAACTTGCGGCCGATCTTGTCGTTGTCGGTGGCCTTGCGCCGGGCGTTGCGGACACCCTTCTCCATCCAGGATCGCTGCGTGCGCGCCCGCGCCTCCAACGACGACCTGGTGTCGGCGTACTCCTCGAACTCGGCGCGTGCCTGGCGGCGCGCCACCTCCCGCTCCTCCAGGTACGCCGCGTAGCCGCCACCGAAGTGGTTGACCTGCTGCTGATGCAGGTCCAGCTCCAGCACCCGGGTCACCGTCCGGGTCAGGAACTCCCGGTCGTGGCTGACCAGCACCGTGCCGGCCCGCAGCCCGGTGACGAACTGCTCCAGGCGCTCCAACCCGGCCAGGTCCAGGTCGTTGGTGGGCTCGTCGAGCAGGAAGACGTCGTACCGACTGAGCAGCAGCGACGCGAGCCCGGCGCGGGCGGCCTGTCCGCCGGAGAGCCCGGTCATCTCGTGGTCGAGGTCGACGGCGAGACCCAGCTCCGCAGCGACCTCCTCGGCCCGCTCGTCCAGGTCGGCTCCGCCCAGGCCGAGCCAACTCTCCAACGCGGTGGCGTACGCGTCGTCGGCGCCCGGTGCGCCGGTGGTCAGCGCCTCGGTGGCCGCGTCGAGGGCGGCCTGCGCCCGGGCCACCCCGGTCCGCCGGGCCAGGAACGCCCGGATCGTCTCGCCGGGATGGCGGTCCGGCTCCTGAGGCAGGTGCCCGACGCTCGCGCCGGGCGGACTCACCGCGACACTGCCGGCCTCCACCGGCAACAGCCCGGCGAGCGTACGCAGCAGCGTCGACTTGCCCGCCCCGTTCGGCCCGACCAGGCCGATCACGTCCCCGGGGGCGACCACCAGGTCCAGCCCGGTGAACAGCGTCCGCTCCCCGTGCCCGGCGGCCAGGTCCTTGGCGATCAACGTGGCGCTCACAAGCAGCCGAGCCTACCCGCCGGCGTGGTTGGCGTGGCCCGCCATGCCCGGACGCCGCACACGAGGCAGACTCACGGTCGTGCAGACCACTCTGGCGATCGACTGCGGCGGTGGCGGGATCAAGGCGTCCGTCCTGGACGCCGCCGGCACCATGCGGGCCCAACCGATGCGGGTGCCCACCCCGTACCCGCTACCGCCCGAGCTGTTCGTGCGGACCCTGCGGGAACTCGGCGACCGGCTCCCCTCCGCCGACCGGGTGACCGTGGGCATGCCGGGCATGATCCGGCACGGCGTGGTGGTCACCACCCCGCACTACGTGACCCGCTCCGGCCCGCGCAGCCGGGTCGACCCGGGGCTGAACGCCCAGTGGTCCGGGTACGACGCCCGCAGCGCCCTCGCCGCCGCGTTCGAGCTGCCCACGCTGGTGCTCAACGACGCCGAGGTGCACGGTGCCGGGGTGGTCGCGGGCACCGGCTGCGAGCTGGTGCTGACCCTCGGCACCGGGCTGGGCAGCGCCCTCTTCGACGGTGGTGTGCTCGCCCCGCACCTGGAGCTGTCGCACGCCCCGGTGCGGTGGGGCACCACCTACGACACGTACGTGGGCGAGCCGGAACGCCGCCGGTTGGGCGACGCGTTCTGGTCCCGACGGATCCGGCAGGTGGTGGAGGGGCTGCGCCCGGTGTTCCGCTGGGACCGGCTCTATCTGGGCGGCGGCAACTCCCGGCTGATCCGGCCCGAGCAACTCGCCCGGATGGGCGACGACGTGGTGGTGGTGCCCAACAGCGCCGGCATCGTCGGTGGTGTCCGCGCCTGGGACCTGGTGTAAGCAGGGGTCCCCTGCTAACGCCTGCGGCATAGCAGGGGACCCCTGCTAACACGTGCAGCCGCCCCACCCCCGGCCGAAGCCGCGCGGGAACACTCGCGCGCCCGCCGGTGTTGTGCCAGCGTCAGGGCAGTGGTGCGAACTAGGGGGTGGGCAGAATGGATCTTCTGGCTGAGTACCGGCGAGCGACCCTGTTCTTCGAGTCGGGCGACCCGAGCGGAGCGGCCCGGCTGCTCGAGCCGATCGTCGAGGCCGAGCCCGACAACTCCGCCGTCCGCCAGTTGCTGGCCCGGGCGTACTTCCAGTCGGCCCAGCTCCGGCGGGCCGAGGAGCAGTTGCAGGAGTTGATCGACCGCAACCCCAGCGACCACTACGCCCACCACGTGCTGGGCCGGACGCTGGAGCGGCTGAACCGGTACACCGACGCGCTGCGGCACCTGCGCATCGCGGCGGCCATGCACTCCGCCAACGACGACTACACGACCGCGCTGCGGCGGGTCGAGACCCGGGTCGGCGGTAGCCGCTGAGGCGGCGTACGCGACACGACGACGAGAGGGCGGCCCGGACCGGGCCGCCCTCTCGTCGTCTCCGGGCCCTGCCGGCGACGTGCCTACGATGGCCGCATGGGAGCCGACCGGACGGTGGACGGGGCATGAAGCTGAAGCTGGACCTGCACGAGATCTTCAACAAGGGCCACGACATCGACCGGGCACTGCGCGGGATCATGGACGAGGCGGTGGCCAAGAAGGCCACTCTCGTGGAGATCATCCCGGGCAAGGGCTCCGGTCAGCTCAAGAAGCGGGTGCTGCGCTTCCTCGACCAGAAGGACGTCAAGCAGCTCTACCACCGGGTCGAGAAGGACTCCAAGAACTTCGGCCGACTCTTCGTGCACTTCCGCTGGAAGTAGGCCAGACCCGCCGCAGCACGGGCGGCGGGACCGCGCCAGCGGGCGCCCGGCCCACCGGCCGGGCAGCCCGCTCACAGCGGATAGGTGCGGGCCACGGCGAGCATCTCGGAGCTGTGCGAGCCGGCGACACCGACGTCCGGCGGTCGGGGCCGGAAACCGGGTACCGCGTCCAGACCGTCGCTGGCGTCCATCGCGCGGAACGCGACCTGCGGGGCCTTCGGCGCGACGGTCAGCGTGATCTCGATGCCCTCCGGCGGTGGGGCGTGGAAGACCACCCCGAAACCCCACCGGCCGTCGCGGACCTCGACCGGCACCGGCCGCCCCGCCACCTGGGCGCTGCGGACCGTCGCGGTGGAGGTGTCGACGTGCAGGGTGGTCAGGCGTACCGGGCGCTGCGGGGTGAGCCGTAGCCGCAGGGTGCGCTCGTCGGCGGTGCCGGTGTCGGCCAGCACCTCCAGCCGGGGCGCGGGCAGGGCCGCCGCCTGCGCCGGGCCGGCGAGCAGTTCCTCGGCGCCGATGCCGGGGAACTCGTCGGCGATCCGGACCGTCCCGTCCACGTACTCGTCGGTCCAGGGTTGCGGGGTCGACTCGTGACTGAGCCAGCGGGCCGTTGCGGTGTCGGTGTCCAGGGCGTACATCAGGTGGGTGGGCACCGGGTGCGCGGCGTCGAAGCGGTCGACGGCGAAGCCGGTGGCGGCGAGGACGACGGTGACCAGCGCGGCGGCCCCGGCCGGCAG
>NZ_SISL01000280.1:0-7919 GCF_004307965.1 Verrucosispora sp. SN26_14.1
GCGCTGGCGTACCGCCGCACCGGTGCCGCCGTTCGTGCCGGCCAGGGCGCGGCGCTCGGCCTCGACCATCCGGTGCAGTTGGCGCAGCGCCAGGTCCGGGTCGGCGGCCCGGGACAGCGCGGTGAGCAGTTCCCGCGCCTGGTCGCCGGTGGGCTCCTGGGTCTGCGGGCGCCACAGGTCGAGCCCGTCCGGGCCGAGCAGGTCGGCGGCGCGGGCGCCGAGGTCGTCGTCGGTGATGCCGAAGCCGTACCGGGCGAGCCGGCCGGTGGCGTTGCTCGGGCGGCCCATCAGTGCCCGAGCAGCGGCAGGGTGCGGCGCGACCCGCTGTCGTCCAGTTCGCCCAGGGCCAGGGCGGCGAACCTGGCGGCGAAGGGCTGCCAGACGTCCTCCACGTCGGCCAGCACCGCGGCGCAGGCGGCGACCACCAGCTCCGGGTCGTAGTCGAGCTCGGCCAGCACCGCCGAGTCGGTCGCCCACTCGGCGATCATGTCGGCGTCGCACTCGATGTGGAACTGGAGGCCCCAGGCCCGGTCGCCGAGGCGGAACGCCTGGTGCGGGAAGCGGGTGGAGGCGGCCAGCAGGGTCGCACCGGCCGGCAGCTCGGTGATCTCGTCGGTGTGCCACTGGAGCACGTCGGGGATGAGCGGGACGTACCGGAACAGCGGATCGTTCTCGGCGGCGTCACGCCGGCCGACCACGGCGGGCCCCACCTCCGGCCCGGAGCGGCTGCGCTCGACCGTGCCGGCGTGCGCGGTGGCGAGCAGTTGCGCACCGAGGCAGACCCCGAGTGTCGGGACACGGTGCCGGACGGCCTTGCGGAGCAGCCCCTCCACCGCCGGCAGCCAGGACGCGCCGGGCTTGCCGTCCGGGTCCGGGTAGGCCTGCTGGTCGCCGCCGAGCACCACCAGCGCGGCGTACCCGTCGAGGTCGGCGGGGAGCGGGTCGCCCGCGTGCGGGCGGGACACCGACAGCTCCAGACCGGCCTCGGTCAGCCACTCGCCGAGCCGTCGCGCATCGTCGGTCGGGTCGTTCTCGATCACCAACGCGGTAGCCACGCCGTCGAGGCTATCCGGTCCGGCCGACGGGCCCGGCGCGCGGGACCGGTGCGGTGTCCAGGAACGTCGGCGGTGTCGCGGCGAGGTCCGGTGGACGTTCCTGGACACCGCACTAGGCTCTGCCGCTGTGTCCCACCACACCGCACCCGATCACGTCGTACGCCCGCCGGCGCTGCGCCCCGGCGACACGGTGATGCTGGTCTCGCCGTCCGGGCCGACCCGTCCGGAACGGGTGGCCCGGGGCATCGAGCTGCTCACCGGCTGGGGCCTGCGGCCGGTGCCCGCCCCGCACGTGTACGCGCGGCAGGGCTACCTGGCCGGCACGGACGCGCAGCGGGCGGCCGACCTGAACACCGCCTTCGGCGACCCGACGGTGCGCGGGGTGATCTGCACCCGGGGCGGGTACGGCGCACAGCGGGTGGTGGACGCGATCGACATGGCGGCGGTGCGCCGCGATCCCAAGGTGGTGGCCGGGTTCTCCGACATCACCGCGCTGCAACTGGCGCTGTGGCGGGGCGCCCGGCTGGCCGGGGTGCACGGGCCGGGGGCGGCGTGGCGGGACGAGCGCACGCCGTTGGCGTCGGCCGAGTCCCTGCACGCGGCGCTGACCACCACCGCGCCGGTGACCGTACGCGCGGTCGAGACCGAGGACACCTTCCCGGTACGCACCTCGGGCCGGGCCGTCGGCCGACTGCTGGGCGGCAACCTCTGCCTGGTGGTGGCCTCGGTGGGCACCCCGGACATGCCGGACCTGAGCGGGGCGGTGCTGTTGCTGGAGGACGTGCAGGAGCCGCCCTACAAGGTCGACCGGATGCTGACCCAGTTGCGTCGGGCGGGCGCGTTGGACGGGCTGGCAGGGGTGGCGGTGGGCCAGTTCACCGACTGCGCGGACGGCTGGCCGGTGAGCGTCGCCGACGTACTCACCGAACGTCTGGGCGACCTGGGCGTACCGGTGCTGGGCGGGCTGCCGGTCGGGCACGGGCCCGGTCAGCTCAGTGTGCCGGTGGGCACCCGGGCCGTCCTCGACGCCGACGCCGGCACGGTGACCGTGGACCCAGCTGTCCACTGAACGACCCGAAAGTCCGGTTCATCCGGTATTCGCGGCGCGATTGCCAGCTCGCTGACAGGTCTGCCACGGCTCGACCCCAGCCAGGCTGGTCACTGTCGGTGACGTCATCGCATCACCGACGAGTTGGAGGACCGATGTCCCGCACGATCTCGAAGAAGCACCTGCTGGCCGGGCTGGCCGCCGCGGGTGTCCTCGGCGTGGGGATCGCCGCCCCCACGGTGGCGCTCGCCGACGACAAGGCCACCCCCAGCGCCAGCGCGAGCGCCGAGCAGCAGGACGAGAAGCGGCCGGAGCCGGGCGCGCACCGGGCGAAGTTCGCCGAGTCCCTGGCCGAGGAGCTGGGCGTACCCACCGAGAAGGTCACCGAGGCGCTGGAGAAGCTCCGTGAGGAGCACAAGCCGCAGGGTCGCCCGGACGGCGAGGGTCGCGAGCGTCCCGACGGGGACCGGGGACCGAAGGGCTCCCCCGAGGACCGTACGGAGGCGCTGACCGAGCGGTTGGCCAAGGCGGTCGAGGACGGCAAGCTCACCCAGGAGCAGGCCGACGCGATCACCGCAGCCGTGGAGGCCGGCGTGTTCGGCGGGCCGGGCGGCTGGGCCGGTCGGGGCGGCCCCGGCGGGACCGGCGGGAAGTGACACCGCGTGGGGCGGCATCCGGTCGGATGCCGCCCCACGGTCGTGCTGACGCGTGCCGGCTCAGGCGATACAGGCGCAGACGATCAGCGCGGCACCGAAGTGGGTGGCGGCGCTGACCTTGGCGACCGGGTGCGGCTCGTCGGCGCAGATCACCTCGCCCAGCTTGCCGGGGGTGAGCAGGTCCAGCACGAAGAAGGCCAGCGCCATGATGCCCAGGCCGATCACTCCGAACAGGATCGTCGAGGCCAGCCCCTTGGCGAAGTCGCTGTAGCTGGTCAGGATCGCGGTGAAGACGATCCCGGCGACGCCGAGCTGGTTGGCGGCGAGCAGCAGGCCGGCGTTGGCGTTGCGGCGTATCCAGATCAGGTCCCGCAGCTTGCCCGGGGTCAGCAGGTCGACCAGGACGAAACCGGCGGCCATCAGCCCGACCCCGACCACCCCGAACACCACGCTCTGCCAGGCTCCGCTGAGCAGATCCTCCAGCACCGACTGCCTCCCCCACCGTCTGCGGCCGGCGGGCGCCGGCACGGTGATCGAGACGATAGCGGCACCGCGCAACGCCCGCCCGGGCGGTGGTGGCGGTCCTACAGCGACAGGTACCGCTGGCGCTCGTACGGGGTGACCTCGCGGCGGTACTGCTCCCACTCGGCCCGCTTGTTACGCAGGAAGAAGTCGAAGACGTGCTCGCCGAGCACCTCGGCGACCAGCTCCGAGCCGGCCATCACGTCGATCGCCTCGGCGAGGTTCTCCGGCAGTGGTTCGTACCCCATGGCGCGGCGCTCGGCGCTGGTCAGCGACCAGACGTCGTCCTCGGCGCCCGGCGGCAGCTCGTACCCCTCCTCGATGCCCTTCATCCCGGCGCCGAGCAGCACCGCGAAGGCGAGGTACGGGTTGGCGGCCGAGTCGGGCGAGCGGACCTCCACCCGGGCCGAGTTCGGCTTGCCGTACGCCGGGACGCGGACCAGCGCGGAGCGGTTCAGGTGCCCCCAGCACACGTACGCCGGGCTCTCGGTGACCCGGTCCGGCAACGCCTGCGGGAAGAGCCGCTTGTAGGAGTTGACCCACTGGTTGGTGACCGCCGTGTACTCGCGGGCGTGCACCAGCAGCCCGGCGATGAACGCCCGGGCCACCTTGGAGAGCTTCATCGGGTCGCCCGCGTCGTGGAACGCGTTGCGCTCCCCCTCGAACAGCGACAGGTGGGTGTGCATGCCGCTGCCGGGCTGGTCGGTGAAGGGCTTGGGCATGAAGGTGGCCTGCACGCCGGTGGAGAGCGCCACCTCCTTGACCACGTGCCGGAAGGTCATGATGTTGTCGGCGGTGGTCAGCGCGTCGGCGTAGCGCAGGTCGATCTCCTGCTGGCCGGGGGCGACCTCGTGGTGGCTGAACTCGACCGAGATGCCGATCCGTTCCAGCGACAGCACGGCCTGGCGGCGGAAGTCGCGGGCCACCGCGTGCGTGGTGTGCTCGAAGTAGCCGCCGCTGTCCACCGGCACCGGGACGCTGCCGTCCATCGGGCCGTTCTCCAGCAGGAAGAACTCGATCTCGGGGTGGGTGTAGAAGGTGAAGCCCTTCTCCGCCGCCCGGGACAGCGCCCGGCGCAGCACGTGCCGGGGGTCGGCCCAGGAGGGCCCGCCGTCGGGGAGCAGGATGTCGCAGAACATCCGGGCGCTCTCGCCGCTGACCCCGCCCTCGAACGGGAAGACCTGGAAGGTGGTCGGGTCGGGCATGGCGACCATGTCCGACTCGAAGACCCGGGCGAAGCCCTCGATCGCCGAGCCGTCGAACCCGATGCCCTCCTCGAAGGCAGCCTCCAACTCGGCGGGGGCGACGGAGACGCTCTTGAGCGTGCCGAGCACGTCGGTGAACCACAGCCGGACGAAACGGATGTCCCGCTCTTCGAGCGTGCGGAGGACGAACTCCTGCTGACGGTCCACTGCCCCAACCTTCCGCGACACGCTATGTCCGGCTTCGGACGGTGATTACCCGACCTGACCGACCAGTCTCCACCGACCCGATTACGCAGACGTTAACCGACCCGCGGCCACTGCGTCCCGCCCAGTCCCGACCCCCGGTCGCCGGGTGGCGTGGTCTGCGCGGACACCACGTGTCGAGTCCGCCCACCGTGGGCAAGATGAGGACATGCCCACCCTGCGTCTCGCGCTGTGCCAGGTCAACCCCCGGGTCGGCGACATCGCCGGCAACGCCGAGATGATCCGCTCGTGGACCCGGAGATCCGCCGACGCCGGAGCCGGACTCGTGCTCTTCCCGGAGCTGGCGCTGACCGGCTACCCGGTCGAGGACCTGGTGTTCCGGCGCTCCTTCGTCGCGGCGTCCCAGGCGGCGCTGCGCCGCCTCGCCGCCGACCTGGCCGCCGACGGGCTGGGTGACCTGCCGGTCGTGGTGGGCTACCTCGACGCCGACGGCCCGCCCCAGGTCAGCCCGGACGCCGAGCCGGGCCGGGGGGCCCGCAACGCCGCCGCCCTGCTGCACCGGGGCGAGGTGGTGGTCTCCTACTTCAAGCACCACCTGCCCAACTACGGCGTCTTCGACGAGGACCGCTACTTCGTGCCCGGCGACACGCTGACCGTCGTCCGGCTCGGCGGGGTGGACGTGGCGCTGACCATCTGCGAGGACCTGTGGCAGGCCGGCGGCCCGTTCGCCGCCGCCCGCGACGCCGGGGTCGGGCTGGTGGTCAGCATCAACGGCTCGCCGTACGAGCTGAACAAGGACGACCTGCGTCTGCCGGTGGTCCGCCGGCGCGCCGCCGAGGCCGAGGCGACCATCGCGTACGTCAACATGGTCGGCGGCCAGGACGAGCTGGTCTTCGAGGGCGACTCCATGATCGTCGCGGCGGACGGCACGCTGCTGACCCGCGCGCCGCAGTTCGTGGAGCACCTGCTCGTGCACGACGTGGAGCTGCCGGAGACGGGCAGCGGTCCGGGCGCCACCCTCGGCGGTGCCCGCGACGGCGCCGCACTCACCGGCGGGCTGCGGATGGTGCGGGGCACGATCGACACCCTGCCCCCGGCACCGGACGGCCCGCCGGTCCACGGCGGGATCGTCGAACCGGTCGCCGACGAGGCCGAGGTGTGGGAGGCCCTGGTCCTGGCCCTGCGTGACTACGTCGACAAGAACGGCTTCCCCTCGGTGGTGCTCGGGCTCTCCGGCGGCATCGACTCGGCCGTGGTGGCCGCCATCGCGGTGGACGCGCTCGGTCCCGACCGGGTGGTCGCCCTCTCCATGCCCAGCCAGCACTCCTCCGGGCACAGCCGCGACGACGCCGCCGACCTGGCCGAGCGCACCGGCCTGGACTACCGGGTCGAGCCCATCCAACCGATGGTGGACACCTTCCTGGCGAACATGTCGCTCTCCGGGGTGGCGGTGGAGAACCTCCAGGCCCGGGTACGCGCCGTCATCCTGATGGCGCTGTCCAACCAGGAGGGCCACCTGGTGCTCACCACCGGCAACAAGAGCGAACTGGCGGTCGGCTACTCCACCATCTACGGCGACTCGGTCGGCGGCTTCAACCCGATCAAGGACGTCTGGAAGACACTGGTCTGGCGGCTGGCCACCTGGCGCAACGCCGAGGCGACCCGGCGGGGCGGGACGCCGCCTATCCCGGAGAACTCGATCGGCAAGCCGCCCAGCGCCGAACTGAGCCCCGGCCAGCTCGACAGCGACGCGCTGCCCGACTACGACGTCCTCGACCCGATCCTGATCGGCTACATCGACGGCGACCTGGGCCGCGACGGCCTGGTGGCCTCCGGGCACGACCCGGCGGTGGTGGACAAGGTGCTCCGGCTGGTGGATACCGCCGAGTTCAAGCGCCGCCAGTCCGCGCCCGGGGCGAAGATCTCGATGAAGGCGTTCGGGCGGGACCGGCGGCTGCCGATCACCAACCGGTGGCGCGAGGACGGCTGACCACCGGCGAGTGACATCCTCCACTGCGCTCTGCCGCGACCGGGGCCGCCGGTGCGACGATCGCGGCAGAGCCCGGGGACCGCGTACGCGGCCTCGAGGAAGGAGACAGTCATGGTGGAGTCCACCCCGACCGAGGTGACCGCCCTCTACGGCGGCCCGGTCACCCGACGGGTCCGCACCCGCGACCTGATCGCCGCCAAGGAACGCGGCGAGAAGTGGCCCATGCTCACCTCGTACGACCAGTACAGCGCCTCGATCTTCGACGCCGCCGGCATCCCGGTGCTGCTGGTCGGCGACTCGGCCGCCAACAACGTGTTCGGCTACGAGACCACCCTCCCGATCACCGCCGAGGAGCTGCTGCCGCTGGTCCGGGCCGTCGTCCGGGCCACCCGCCAGGCGCTCGTCGTCGGTGACCTGCCGTTCGGCTCGTACGAGGAGGGCCCCACCCAGGCCCTGCGGACCGCCGTGCGGTTCATGAAGGAGGGCGGCTGCCACGCGGTGAAGCTGGAGGGCGGCCGGCGCTGCGCCGACCAGATCGCCGCCGTCGTCGGCGCCGGCATCCCGGTGATGGCGCACATCGGGTTCACGCCGCAGAGCGAACACACCATCGGCGGCTACCGGGTGCAGGGCCGGGGCGACACCGCCGAGGACGTGATCGCCGACGCGCGGGCGGTGGCCGAGGCGGGCGCCTTCGCGGTGGTGCTGGAGATGGTGCCCGGTGAGGTCGCCAAACGGATCACCGCGGAGCTGAGCATCCCGACCGTGGGCATCGGCGCCGGCCCGGAGACCGACGCCCAGGTGCTGGTCTGGCAGGATATGGCGGGGCTGCGCACCGGCCGGACGCCCCGGTTCGTCAAGCGGTACGCCGACCTCGCGGGCGTGCTCGGCGAGGCCACCCGGCGCTTCGCCGACGAGGTACGCGGCGGGGAGTTCCCCGGCGCCGAACACACCTTCTGAGCGGACCGTCACGGCCCGTGGACGCACGCACGGGCCGTGACACGCCCACCGACCTGCCCGTCCCTGCGGCGGCACCGTCGGAACCGGGCAGCGGGATCTGCGGAAGGCGGCTAACGTACCGGCCCGTGAAGCGAATGCACACCTCCGTCCTGACCCTGGCGTGCGCCTGCCTGCTGGCGCTCACCGCCTGCGGCGGGGACTCGGCCGACACCGCCGCCGACACCGCCCCGTCCGCCGTACCCCCCACCGCCACGGTCGCGCCGCCCTCGGCCACCCCGACCC